>NZ_RZSX01000805.1:0-2844 GCF_004023105.1 Mesorhizobium sp. M5C.F.Ca.IN.020.32.2.1
GCGCGGTACTGGCGGAGGCAGCCATTCAAGCGCCGCAGATCGAACTGTGCGGCGAAGTTGTCTTCGAGCTCTTTCTCAAGTTTGCGTCGCAATCGCTCGGCGTCTTTGTGTCGCGAGGCATATTGCCCAAGCACCAGGTCATCGAGTTCTTGGAAGCTGCCGCTCTCACGAAAATCGGCAAAGGTGACTTTCAGATCCGACGACAGTTGTTCGTCCGAGTTCACGGTCGCCAGGATTGAAATTTCATCGTTTGTTGTCAGGGCGCCGGTCGTGAGGTTCGCTGACCCGATCAGACACCGAACCTGGCCTTCGCTTCGTCCGACATAGGACTTCGGGTGAAAGGTTGCGGTCTTGCCGTTTGCAAGAAACATTTCGAAGGCCCCGAACCGCTTCTTTATTGCGAGCAAATGCGCGAGCGCCTTTGGCTCGGTGATGTAGAAATCAGTACCGAGGAAAGCTTCAATTTTAGCGCCCTGCTTCAGGCGTGCCTCTAGGAGCAGCCCGATGATCCGTGCGCCACCCTCTTTTAGGAAGGCGACGGCGATGCTGATCTGCTCAGCGCCCTCCAAAACATGGGCGACAGCGGTCCGATGATCATCGGACGCCTTGTTCTGGATGAGTCGCATGCCGGTACATCCCCCTCAATGGCAGAATCCGCCGTCTCGAGAATAGCGGCTACCGTCCGATTTACCGCCATCTAATAGATATCCGTGTGCGTCAATTGCAACGATGTTCGAGATGTCCGCCGACAATTGTAACGAAACCTCGGATAGACTGCCGGCAGCTCACGAGCCAGGTAACAGACGACGGCTTTCGGGAACGGATGGGGGCACTTTATACGACCGATATGGCGCATTGCAGCCCGTCATTCTTGGGGCCGATAGCGGACTGGAAGCTTCGGGCCTCGGATCTTCCATAACGGACCTTCAATTCGGTGCGAGTATCTTCGTGACGTGACCCGAAGCAGACGCTTCAACAGGCCTGCTTTCGGGCCAACCGGCTAGAAAGTTCTACCTTGAACTCTGAGTGAATTCCCCGGCTTTCCTGAAACACGACCTTCGCCCTGCCTGCGCAGATGGGCGATCGAGCCATATTGGCCAGCTTGGCGCTAGCCAAGCTGCGATTTATTTTCTCGAGTTTGAAACGGATCTCTGTTAACTGATAAGGGATTCGGAGAATCTCATGTCGAATCAGACCGTCGCAAGCCTATTTTCGGGAATTGGTGGATTCGAGGTGGGTTTCGCCAAAGCGGGCCTAAAGACGTCCCTGATGTGCGAAAAGGATTCTGCGGCACAGGCCGTCTTGCGAAGCCGCTTTCCGGAGATCAGTCTTGTCGACGATGTCACGGCCATGCCTCGTCTTCCCAAGTGCGACGCCCTTGTCGGTGGCTGGCCTTGCCAGGATCTCAGTCAAGCTGGACGGATGGCTGGTTTGGACGGCAGCCAGTCCGGGCTGGTGTCGCACGTGTTCAGGTTGCTCGACGCTACACCGAAGAAGCCGAATACTATAGTTCTCGAAAACGTTGCGTTCTCCCTAAATCTGCAGAAGGGCAAGGCAGTACGGTACGTTACCGCCGAGCTAGCCGAACGCGGCTACCGCTGGGCGTACCGCGTGCTGGACACTCGGGAATTTGGGCTTCCGCATCGACGCCGGCGCATTTTCATCGTCGGCATGTTGGAGGGTGACCCCGGAAACCTCCTCTTCGACGGTATCGACCGCGTAGCGCCCGCAAGCGATTGGGCGGCCAACATCGGATTTTACTGGACTGAGGGCAATCGTGGCGTGGGTTGGACCCCTGATGCAGTACCACCCCTAAAAGGGGGCTCCGGCCTAAGCATACCTTCACCGCCTGCTATTTGGACGGTGGAAACTGGACTGTTTCAGACGCCTGGCATCGAGGATGCGGAACGCCTTCAAGGTTTCCCCGCTGGCTGGACGGCGGCTGCCCGCGACACCAATAAGGGCGAGCGCGGGCGCTGGCGCCTTGTTGGCAACGCTGTGAGCGTGCCTGTGGCGACCTGGGTCGGACAACGTCTGGTGGCCTCGGAAGCCCACAGCCTTGCCTATCAGGAACACGGTACCGAGACGCTTTCCCAGCACAACGCGGCGTGGGGTGGCCCTAAGCAGACTTCACGCTACATACCTGGGGCGGGTGAAGGACCGGCAGACGAACGCCGCGTCTCGATCGCGAGCTTTGGCTTGAACGATGCACAGACATTATCCGTCCGCGCCGCCGAGGGATTTCTTCGCCGCTACATGAAGAGTGGGCTAACTAAGAACCAAGACTTCGCGCAAGCACTGGCGACCCACTGCGGTCTCGAAGAAGTACCCGCCTAAACGCGGCGGTAGTGCTGCCTTGTCTTGTAGCGCTCAAGCCCCTTAATGAGCGAGACCATGAAGATCCTTGTCCGTCGAAACTTCTCGGTAATGTCCTGAGTGCTGAATTGGGAACCGACGGTCTCGAACGTCTCGGCGCCATGAGCAAGTGTGTTGCGCATCTGTCTTATAAGGACCAGGTCGGAACCGCCGAGGCAAGATCGCGGTGGTCGCCATCGGCTTTCGATCCGCGCGACGAAGCGTAGCAATTCCTCGTTGTCGACATTTCCGGAAAACGGCAGACGGCGCAGGTCTGATTTCCAGTCCACGACCCCAGGCGCGAACCTGGCCACGTCGCGGATGAGGCTGTCGTGGTTGGCGCCCTGGGTGAGCCGGTCGCGGAAGTGAGCTCGGGCTATCTCTTCCTGCCAGTAGTCTTTCAGAGCCATAAAGCCGCCACCGCCTGCCAGGATCTCCTGTCGCAGCCCTACCAACGCCTCTCGGGAACCGAACTCTATGCAGTTGTAC
>NZ_RZSX01000806.1:0-2844 GCF_004023105.1 Mesorhizobium sp. M5C.F.Ca.IN.020.32.2.1
GTGCCGCCTCGATTTCCTTCGAACGAAAAACGCCGTTGTCGCCGGCCCCGGTGACGGCGACGCGGACTCCGTCCGCGCCATTGGCCACGAACACACCGACGATCGCATAGCGCGATGCCGGATTGCGGAATTTTTCATAGGCCGCCTTGGCCGGCGCGGTGAAGGTCACCGCGGTGACGATCTCGCCGTCCTCCAGCCCCGTCTCGAACAGGCCGGTGAAGAACGCGTCGGCAGCGATCTCGCGCCTGTTGGTGACGATAGTGGCGTCAAGCGCAAGAAGTGCTGCCGGATAATCAGCCGCCGGGTCATTATTGGCGATCGAGCCGCCGATCGTGCCCTTGTAGCGTACGGCCGGATCGCCGATCAGAGAAGCCATGTGGGCCAAAGCCGGACAGGCCGTCTTCAGCCTCTCGTCGCGGGCGACGTCGTAATGTGTGGTGCCGGCGCGAATGGTGATGGTGCTGCCCGACACCTCGATGCCTTTCAATTCCTCGATATGCGAAAGGTCGACGAGATCGGACGGTGCGGCAAGCCGCGTCTTCATCGCCGGGATCAGCGTCATGCCGCCCGACAGCAGCTTCGCATCGCCGGTCTCGAGCAGCTTGACCGCATCGGCGACCGAGGCGGCACGGTGATAGTTGACTGAGTACATGGGATGCTCCCGTGAAGTGAATCGGTGAGTAGTCAGTAGTGAGTAGTTTCAGTGTTTCTCTACTGACTACTCACTACTGACCATTCACTCCTGTTTCAGTGTCTCGTCGTCGCCCGGATCGCTGCCCAGACCGTGGACGGCGATGCCGGCATAGCGATATCGGTGATGCCGATGGCGTCGGTGATGGCGTTGATCACTGCCGGCGGTGAGCCGATGGCGCCGGCCTCGCCGCAGCCCTTGATGCCGAGCGGATTCCCCGGGCACGGCGTGTTCGAGGTCGAGACCTTGAACGACGGCAGGTCGTCGGCTCGCGGCATGGTGTAGTCCATATAGCTCGCAGTCAAAAGCTGCCCGTTGGCGTCGTAGCGGGTGCCCTCCAGCAAGGCCTGGCCGATGCCTTGGGCGACGCCGCCATGCACCTGGCCTTCGACGATCATCGGATTGATGATGTTGCCGAAATCGTCGGCGGCGACGAACTGGACGATCTCGGTGACGCCGGTTTCCGGATCGATCTCGACCTCGCAGACATAGCAGCCGGCGGGGAAAGTGAAGTTCGACGGATCGTAGAATGAAGTCTCCTTCAGCCCCGGCTCCATGCCGCCCGGCAGGTTGTGGGCGGTGTAGGCGGCAAGCGCCATCTGAAACCACGGCACTTGTCTGTCGGTGCCGGTGACCTTCAATGCACCGTTTTCGATGACGATGTCGCCCTCGTCGGCCTCGAGCAGATGGGCGGCGATCTTCTTGGCCTTGGCCTCGACCTTGTCGAGCGCCTTGGCAACGGCCGACATGCCGACGGCGCCCGAGCGCGAGCCATAGGTGCCCATGCCCATCTGGACCTTGTCGGTATCGCCATGGACGATGGAGACACTGTCGATCGGCACGCCGAAGCGCTGGTTGACCAGTTGTGCGAAAGTCGTCTCATGGCCCTGGCCATGGCTGTGCGAGCCGGTTAATACTTCGATCGTTCCGGCGGCGTTGACGCGTACCTCGGCTGATTCCCACAGGCCGACGCCGGCACCGAGCGAGCCGACCGCCGCCGACGGCGCCAGCCCGCAGGCCTCGATATAGCAGCTCATGCCGATGCCGCGCAGCTTGCCATTCGCCCTGGCGGCCGCCTTGCGCTGGGCAAAACCGGCATAATCGGCAGCCTCCATCGCCGCGTCCAGCGAAGCGGCATAATCGCCGGCGTCATAGTTCATGATGACCGGTGTCTGGTGCGGGAACGATGTGATGAAGTTCTTTCGGCGAAGCGCCGCCGGCGACACGCCCAACTCGCGTGCGGCGGTTTCGATCGTGCGTTCGAGCAGATAGGTGGCCTCCGGCCGCCCTGCCCCGCGATAGGCATCGACCGGCGCGGTGTTGGTGTAGACGGCGCGCACATTGGCGTGGATCGCCGGAATATCATACTGGCCCGACAACAGCGTCGCGTAGAGATAGGTCGGCACACAGGACGAGAACAGCGACATGTAGGCGCCGAGGTTGGCGATGGTGTCGACCTTCAGCCCGGTGATCCTGTTGTCCTTGTCGAAAGCCATTTCGACCGTCGAGTCATGGTCACGGCCATGGGCGTCGGTAAGAAAGCTCTCGGTGCGGTCAGCGACCCATTTGACCGGCACGCCGGTCTTCTTCGAGGCCCACAGGCAGATGATTTCTTCCGGATAGATATAGATCTTCGAGCCGAAGCCGCCGCCGACATCCGGCGCGATGACGCGCAGCTTGTTTTCGGGCGCGACATTGTAGAAGGCGCTCATCACCAGACGCGCGAGATGCGGGTTCTGCGAGGTCGTCCAGCACGTGTAGTGGTCCTCGGCCTTGTCGTAATAGCCTAGTGCCGCACGCGGCTCCATGGCGTTCGGCACCAGCCGGTTGTTGACGATCGTCATGCGGGTGACGTGGGCAGCGGCCTTGATCGCCGCATTGGTCGCTGTGCTGTCGCCGAGCTCCCAGTCGAAAATCAGATTGCCGTCGGCTTCCGGGTGGATCTGTGGTGCGCTCCTTTCGAGCGCCTTCGGAGCATCGACGACTGCCTTCAGTTCTTCGTAGATGATGTCGACCGCTTCGGCCGCGTCGCGCGCCTGCCCCTTGGTTTCGGCAACCACGACGACCACCGCGTCGCCGACATAGCGGACCCTGTCGAAGGCCAGTGGCGACCACGCCCCCATCTTCATCGGCGAGCCGTCCTTGGAATGGAT
>NZ_RZSX01000807.1:0-2843 GCF_004023105.1 Mesorhizobium sp. M5C.F.Ca.IN.020.32.2.1
GAGCAGCATGAAAGATCGCGAGGAGGGCTTCGAGCGCAAGTTCGCAATCGACGAGGAGCTCCGGTTCAAGGCCGCGGCCCGCCGCAACAAGGCGCTCGGCCTGTGGGCCGCCGAAAAGCTCGGCAAGGCCGGGGACGACGCCGAAGCCTATGCCAAGCAGGTGGTCCTCGCCGACATCGAGGAAGCCGGCGATCACGACGTGTTCCGCAAGATACGCAAGGATTTCGACGAGGCCGGGGTCGTCCAGTCGGACCATCAGATTCGGCGCACCATGGACGATCTGATGGCGCAGGCGATCGAGCAGATCAAGAACACCTGATCCTTGCTCTGAGCCAATCGATACGCTGGACCAATCGACCGCCCTGTCTCTCCGGGCGGTTTTTCTTTGCCTTTGCAGCTGTTTCCGGCTGAACTGCATTAGAGCGACATGCATCCATTCGGACGCACAGTACGCTCTCAAACTTTGACTCCTCGCGTCGGGCTTGGCGATTTTGGGCCGATGCGAGAGCGATTAAGGAAGGCGCCCATGTCCCTCAAGTCACGCCTTGCGGCCGATGAAACTTTGTGCACCGCATGGTCCGGCGTGCCTGATGCCCTGACGGTCGAGATTCTTGCCAGACAAGGTTTCGATGCCGTCACCCTCGATATGCAGCATGGCGGACATCACGAGGACAGCGTGCTGCGCGGCCTTGGGCCGGTGCTGGCCGCCAACAAACCGGCGCTGGTGCGCATTCCGGTCGGCCGCTTCGACATGGCCAGCCGCGCGCTCGATTTCGGCGCCGAGGCGGTGATTGCGCCGATGGTGAATTCGGTGGCGGATGCGCGGCTGTTTGCCGCCGCCATGAAGTATCCGCCACTCGGCGAGCGCTCCTGGGGCCCGACTTATGCCTTTCCGCGTCATGGCAGGGGCGACTATGCCGACTGGCTGCGCGACAGCAACGAGCGCACCATGGCCTTCGCCATGGTCGAAACGCGCGCCGCCCTCGATGCGCTCGACGGCATCCTCGACACGCCGGGTATCGATGGCATCTTCCTCGGCCCATCGGACTTCTCGATTGCCTGGTCGAACGGCGCCACCGTCAACTCGACGCTCGAAAGCATGCTGGAAACCGTCGCCTCGATCGCCGAGCGGACACGCAAGGCAGGCAAGTATGCCGCGATTTACGTCGTCGAGCCGGGCATCGCCGGCCGTGTTGTGTCGATGGGCTACCGGCTGCTGGCCATGGGCTCCGAGCATGCGTTGATCGGTCTGGGGGCAAAGACCCTGCTGAAGAGCGTGAGGGACTCGATCGGGCCCTAAAGATCCGTCAGGAACTTGGCAAAGGTCATCGATCCTTCGGGCCACGGCCCGAAGCCGGAATCGGCATTGAGGTGGCCGGCATCGCCAGCATCGATGAACAGTGAGCCCCAGGCGCCGGCAATGTCCTCGGCCACCTCGAAGGTGCAGAACGGGTCGTTGCGGCTGGCGATCACCACCGAAGGAAATGCCAGCGGCTCGCGCGGATAGGGACCGAAGGTCATCAGGTGCCTGGGTTTTATCCTAGGATTGGCGACGTCGGGCGGCGCCACGAAGAAGGCTCCGGCGACCCGGCGCTGGAACTGCGGCATTGCCTGAACTACGGCGGCGACGCCCAGCGAATGCGCGACGATAACGACCGGCCGTTCGGCCTCGTTGACCGCCTTCGCCACGCTCGCCGTCCAGTCTTCGCGCACCGGCTTCGACCATTCCGCCTGCTCGACGCGGCGCGCCGTCGACAATTTCGACTGCCAGCGGCTCTGCCAATGGTCGGGGCCGGAATTGGTGTAGCCCGGCACGATGAGAATGTCTGCATCCCTGACTTTCATGGCGCGGATGTAGCGAGCGACACGGTTTCGTGCAACCGCGATTATCGGTGCGATTGCCCACAATTGTGAACACCATGTTCGCTTCTTGCCGCCTTGTGTGAACGATCGCGATCGACGATCTGTCGTCAGGAAAAGAAACAGCCGTGTAAGGAAACCAGGATTTTGGGACTGAAACGACGTACAATGATCGGTGACACAGGGGCCCTGGCTTTGGGGATCTCGTCGAGGGCCGCCCTAACGGAGATTTTGATGAGCAAACTGCCTTTTGCCGCCACGACCCCGGTCAGCGTTGCCCGCGTCGGGTTGCGCGCGCGAAATGCCGAAAGCCTGGCCGCTTACTATCGCAACGCCGTCGGTCTGCGGGAACTGAGCCGCGCCGGCGGCGCGATCACGCTCGGCGCCGCCAATCGTCCCTTGCTCGACATTGAGGCGGATGCAGCGGCGAACCCCGACGATCCGCGCAGCGCCGGCCTCTTCCACACGGCTTTCCTGCTGCCCAGCCGGGCTGATCTCGGTCGCTGGATCAATCATGCCATCGCCAACAAGATCGACATCGAAGGCGCGTCGGACCATCTGGTCAGCGAGGCGCTTTACCTGACCGACC
This sequence comes from Mesorhizobium sp. M5C.F.Ca.IN.020.32.2.1, assembly GCF_004023105.1. Lineage (NCBI taxonomy): Bacteria > Pseudomonadati > Pseudomonadota > Alphaproteobacteria > Hyphomicrobiales > Phyllobacteriaceae > Mesorhizobium > Mesorhizobium sp. M5C.F.Ca.IN.020.32.2.1. Next base: position 2,450 of record NZ_RZSX01000807.1, read on the forward strand.
CTGAAGGCAACGGTATCGAAATCTATGCCGACCGCCGCCATGAGGACTGGAAATGGAATGGCGACAAGGTGGCGATGGCGACCGAACGGATGAATATCCCCTCTGTCGTCGCAGAAGTGCCGGCCGGCGATGCCGGCTGGCAGGGCATGCCGGACAACAGCATCATCGGCCACGTCCACCTGCGCGTCGGTCGGCCGGAAGATGCTGAGACGTGGTGGCACCAGGAGTTCGGCTTCGATACGGTGGCGAAATATGGCGGTGCGGCGGTGTTCCTGTCGTCAGGCGGCTACCACCACCACATCGGCGCCAATGCGTGGCAGAGCGCCGGCGCCGGTCGTCGCGATCCGTCCCGGTCCGGCCTGGCCTGGGTCGAAATGCGTTCGGACAACGTGAC
>NZ_RZSX01000808.1:0-2843 GCF_004023105.1 Mesorhizobium sp. M5C.F.Ca.IN.020.32.2.1
CTGCAGGGGCTCGCGGCGGGCGCGGCTGGCGGGTGGGTGCTGGTGATCGTGCTTCTGGCGCTCGGTTGCCTGGCGCTCGGCTTCTTCATCGCGCGCGGCGCCTTCGACAAATCGGTCAAGGTCGTGCTCGACGACACGGGTTTTCGCGACCGCCGCGCCGGTGACGTGCTGGTGCCCTGGCGCAACGTGCTGAGCGTGCGGCTCGCCTCCGGCGGCAAGGGTGCGGCGATGCTCAATTTCGAGCTGACCGGGGAACCGCCCGACGAAATCAAATACTCGGCCGTCAATGCGCTCAGCCGGATGCTGCCCTTCGGCAAAAACATCGTGCACATGGAAATCTCCTCGCTCGACGTCCAGGGGCAGGACATGATCGCCGCGATCCGGCGGCTCGCGCCGCATGTGGCGATCGACGGTTGACGCGCCTTTATCCCCCCTTGAGGGAAGATGTCGCCGGAGGCGACAGGGCCTCGCGTGAAGCACCAACCTCCATCTGCAGTAGCAAGCCGAACCCGGTCGGACCAACCGCCTCTGGCCTGCCGGCCATCTCCCCCTCAAGGGGGGAGATTACTCGCTCGGCCGCCTGCACCAATTTCCACGTGGCTATCTCCCCACCCAAAAAGGGGAGATAGGGCGCACCCTTCACGGCTTGACGCCGTCCGCACGGCCGCCCTAGCCTGACACGAACAGGAGACACCGCATGGCAGTGGTCGAGGGCGAGAAGATCGATGTCGGCTTTTCCGGCCGGCGCTGCATCCATTCGCGCAACTGCGTGCTGGGCGACCCGCATGTCTTCGTGCCCAATGCACCCGGCCAGTGGATCCACCCCGAGGCGGCCAGCGTCGAGAAGATCGTCGCAATTGCCGAGAGCTGCCCGTCGGGCGCCATCACCTATGTCAGGAAGGATGGCGGCCCACAGGAACAGCCGCCGGTGGTCAACACCGTGCGGCTCAGGGAAAACGGCCCGCTGGCGCTGCATGCCGAGATCATTCTGGGCGGCGAGAATTTTTATCGCGCCACGCTCTGCCGCTGCGGCGCTTCGGAAAACAAGCCGTTCTGCGACGGCAGCCACACCAAATCAGGTTTTTCCGCCACCGGCGAGCCGACGCTCAAGGACACGCCGGCGCTGGACGCGCGCGATGGTCCGCTGACGGTGACGCCGACCACCAACGGCCCGCTCAAGCTCGAAGGCAATCTCGAGATCGTCACCGGCACCGGTCACACGGTCGACCGCACGCAACGCACCTTCCTCTGCCGCTGCGGCCACTCGGCCAACAAGCCGTTTTGTGATGGCACGCATAAGAAGGTGGGGTTTGTGGGGTAAGGCTGACGTTGCAGCCGAAACTGCCAATCTCCCCCCTCGTGGGGGAGATGTCCGGCAGGACAGAGGGGGGCGCCGTAGAGCGCTAATTTCACAAGCACAATGCCTCACACGCCACTGCCTCCAAAACATCGCGCGAACGCCAGATCGATGCGCAAGGTCATGACATCAGCCGAGCTGAAGCTCTGGAACGAGCTTCGTGCGCACCGGTTGATGGGGCTTGGCTTCCGCCGACAATTTCCGATTGCCGGTTACATTGTCGACTACGCTTGTTCGGAGAAGAAACTGATCGTCGAGGTTGACGGCTCCCAGCATGGGCAAGGCGATGCTGTTGCCGGCGACGCGGCAAGGACATTGCGTCTGGAACAGGATGGCTGGACTGTCCTGCGCTTCTGGAATGACGACATCATCCGCGACATCGACAATGTCTGCCAGCATATTGTGATTGTGGCTGGCCTAGGGCGTGCGTCTGAATGAACGGCCGGAGCGGATGTGACCACGGCGAGGCCGGCGGGACAGCGCCCCCCTCTGTCCTGCCGGACATCTCCCCCACTTGGGGGGAGATTGGCCGTCACCACGGTCATCTCCTGTTGGCCCACCTCTCCCGCCTTTATCCGCCGGCCCGTATCGGCTAAGGGGCGGGAACGCAAAATCTCCGGACCCGCCAATGACCGCCAAGACCAAACCCCTGTTCCTCGGCATCGACACCGGCGGCACCTATACCGATGCCGTGCTGTGGTCGGAAGCCGGTGGCCCTAACGGCAAAGTGCTGGCCAAGGCCAAGGCGCTCACCACCCGCCATGATCTGGCCGTCGGCATATCAGGCGCGGTCGACGCGGTGCTGCAGAAAGCCGGCACCGACCCTGCAGCGATAAAACTGGTGTCGATGTCGACGACGCTTGCCACCAACGCGTTGGTCGAGGGCCAGGGCGGCCGCGTGGCGCTGGTGATGATCGGCTTTTCCGAAGGCGACCTTGCCCGCGACGGACTGAAGGCGGCGCTCGGCACCGACCCGGTGGTGTTCTGCCCCGGCGGCCATGATGTCCACGGCAATGCGGCAAAACTCGACCTGTCCGGGCTGGAGGCGGCACTGCAGGAACTCGGCGCCTCGGTGTCCGGCTTTGCCGTCTGCGCCTATTTCGCCACCCGCAACCCGGCGCATGAGCTCGCGGCTCGCGACCTCATCCGCGAAAAAACCGGCCTGCCGGTCACCGCCAGCCACGAATTGTCGGCCAAGCTCGGCGGCCCGCGCCGGGCGCTCACCACGCTGCTCAACGCCCGGCTGATCTCAATGATCGACCGGCTGGTGGCGGCGACCGAAGGGTTTTTGACCGCGCGCGGCATCGCCGCCCCGCTGATGGTGGTGCGCGGCGACGGCGCCCTGGTCTCGGCCGCCTTTGCCCGCCAGCGGCCGATCGAGACGATCCTGTCCGGGCCGGCCGCCAGCCTTGTCGGCGCCCGCCACATGACCGGCCTCGACGATGCCGTGGTATCGGACATCGTCGGCACCACCACCGACGTCGCC
>NZ_RZSX01000809.1:0-2837 GCF_004023105.1 Mesorhizobium sp. M5C.F.Ca.IN.020.32.2.1
CTCCACTACGCGCCGGAAAGCAGACAATGACGATCGATCGGCCGATGAGCTTCGGGCCCTCTGATCAGAAGTCTGGCACCTGACTCCGCAGCGGTGCGCGGAATGCCAGCGGAGCAAGAACGAGTAACTCCGCCCTGAATTGCGTCAGATGCGAAATCCTATGCGAACAAGCCGACTGCCCGATCGTAAAAATGGTCGAGAGCGCAGCGCCTGGCGGCAATCCGGGCGGCTTCAAGCAATTCCTCGCGACACGAGGCGCCGTCCTTGTAGGTTGCGATGACCACGCGCGCGATCATTTGGGCGTCCTCGTTGTCAAGCTCCGCTTCGCCGGACCGCAAAATTTCCCGAACCACACCCCTCAAGAGATCCAGTTCAATGGTTGAAAAGACGCCCATGTCGGGCGCGGATGTGCACTCCACCGCCATCTGAATTCCTCCCGTCCTCACGATATCAAACACGTGAGAGATTACAACTAAAGTATTAGGCGAGGGCTTCGGAGGTCGTTCGGCACCCGAACACCGCTGCAGCCTTGCTATGCCGCATTTGCCCGAAGTGCCGCGAAATGCTTTTCTCACGTTAGGCAAACAGACGTGGTGCGACCTCATTGCCGATCGATTAAGAGATGAAGGCAAATATTAGCGTTTGAGGCGGTTGCCGGACGCAACCCCTTACTGAAACAGGTTGCGCCGTATAACGTGCAAACGTCGCTAATGGGATCAGACCGGCTATCGGTGGAGTACTCGTGAAGAAGACTGTCGTTAGGGTTGTCTGTGCCATCGGCCAAGCGGGGCAGCTCGGCCTCGATGGTGGCCTTCCGTGGGAAGGCAACCGGTCGCCCGAGTTTGTCGCTGACGTTGCACGATTTTTCGACCTCACCAGAGGGCACGTCTTGCTCGCCGGTCCCAAGACGATCGCAAGCATTCCGGATTTTGCTCGCCCGGATCGGGATCTTGTCGTCGTTCGCTCCAGCATGGATCCGGAGGACACGCTCCGGCGCTTTGCCGGCCGTGTCGTCTTCATCGGCGGCGGTCCACCGGTGTGGGACGCCTACGCGCGCTTCGTCAGCCATTGGGATGTCACCCGGCTGCCGTATGACGGGCCGGCAGACCGCTGGTTCGACGCAAGATGGCTTACGGGAGGTGGCAACGTTGCCAGAAATCACCGCGACCAATGAAGGCTCGGATGCTGACGCCCGCTACGAACATGTAGGTGTTGGAGCCGAATGGTATTAACCTGCGCGGTCTCGGGCTTCAGCGAGCTGGCAAACGCATGGATTTCAGCACCTTCTCAGGGCGAGGCTATTTCCTCATCGGCGGCCTCATCCTGGTCGGTGCCGGGCTTCTGATCCTTTCGCTGATCGTCAATGCTCGTGTGGCACACAATGTGCGCCACGACATACGCCATCGTGAAAAGCTGCTGGAATATTATCGCAACATCTTTTCCCAGCTCGGGGTGATCCTGATCGGTATTGGCGTTTCTCTGTTCATCTTCTTTTTCCAGCAGAATTATCAGGACCAGCGCAAACGCGAAACGGAGCTGCAGCTGGTTCTCGCCAAACTGGCCGCGCGCATTGCTCGCGGCGCCGCCGTCGTCGAATACCTCAGCGAATTCGATGCGCTGCTGGATGATGGCGGGCCTTATATCAGCCCCGAACTCGGTGGAACGAATGCCGCGATCAGCGCCCACGGGGCGGAACTCGGCAAACAGGTCGCCGAGATCCTTTTGGTAGAGCGCGACGTCGAGGTTCAAGCGTTCGAGATCCTGAACCTATCGCGCGATTTCGAAGCATCGTTCGTCGTCAACGAACTCGACCCCGCGCTGTGGTTCAACATCGTCCAGGATGAGAGCGAGATCAAATATGCCACCACTCAGCTCGTCCTCGACTACAAGGACCTGCAGGATGCGATCGGCGGAGACTCGATCGCGGTTGCGATCGCAAATCCTGAAAAGGAGGCAAAGATCAAGCAGGAGGTGCTCGACATCTTTTATGATGCCGACCTCTTGCGCCAGCGCAGCAGGAGACTTCTCGGCCGTGCGTGCTGGCTTTTCAGCAAGGGGCGCAGCTTCGTCAACCTTGGACCGGTCAACGAGATCGAGGCCGATGCCAGGTCTCACCAGGAATGGATCGATCGGTCGAAGCGCTTCCTGACGCAGTTGAAGTCTGGAAGCGGCGATTGTTTCAAATTGCTCCAGTTCAGCCCGGCGCCCTGAGTCGAGAACGCGCCGGCAAAAGGCCCGCCGCCCTGCGGCTCTAGGATCCCGACTCCGTCAGATGGCTACCGCCGATGGTCGATATGGGTGGAATGTTGCCATTCGTCTCGTCGATCGGGAACGAGAAAGTGGTTGATTCGGACGGAACTGCAAGAGTATCCCGACACGGGCGCACGCCAGTTCGGGTAGATTTGGGACTCGGATTTGCGGCGCCTGGCCTAATCGCTGCTGATGCAGAACCGGATGACCATTCCGATCCAAGGCTCTATAACAGGCCGACAGAATTGCGATGATCAAGGGGAGACGATGCGCTACATACGTCCGCTTTCAATGGAAGACGCCGTTGGCCAGTTGGCCGGCTCGTCTGGCACGGCCGCCATTCTCGCCGGAGGCAGCGACCTCCTGGTGAGGATGAAAGGCGGCTTTATCGAGCCCGACCTGATCCTCGACATCAAGGCAATCGATGGGCTCAGCGAAATCAGGGAAACGGCGGAAGGCTTCAGCATCGGTGCGGCGGTCTCCTGCGCCTTGATGGGGGAGAGCGCGGCCTTGAAAGGGGAATGGCCGGGCGTCGTCGAAGCGGCCAAGCTGATCGGCTCGAAACAGGTGCAGGGACGCTGCACCAT
>NZ_RZSX01000080.1:0-12147 GCF_004023105.1 Mesorhizobium sp. M5C.F.Ca.IN.020.32.2.1
CCTTACTCCCCTTACTCCCTTACTCCCCTACTCCCCTACTCCTCTACTCCTCTACTCCTCTACTCCTCTACTCCTCTACTCCTCTACTCCTCTACTCCCCTACTCCCCTACTCCCCTGTTCCCGATCGGCGGGAACGTCTCCGGCGTCGCACCGTTGTTCGGGCGTTATGGAGATACGCGGGTTCCTGTTGTTCTGGTCCATCTTGGCCGCCGTCATGGCGGCGCTCAGCCTTGGACCATCCTTCGCCCATGTCCTGGAATCGGCTCCTCGGCTGACGAAGTGGTCACCTTCTCTCTGGCGCGAGACGACTGTCTTCAAGGCCCAGTTCCAGCTGTTTGCCGTCATTGGCGCGCCACTGGACGTGGCCGCGATCGGCTGTCCGGGACTTCTCGCATGGATGCTGCGCAATGACCGTCCGGCGTTCTGGTATGCGTTGGCCGCTGCCGTGCTCTATGCGGTGTCTCTTGCGATGTGGTTTGCTCTCGTCAAGCCGGCGAACGATATTCTGGCCACCTGGGTGCCTGGACCGATCCCGGAAAATTTCGAAGCGATCCGACTGCGCTGGGAAACCGGCCATATGATCGTCGCCGGCTTCAAGGCCGTCGGTTTCGTATCGCTGATTGTCGCCCTGCTTTGGATCAGGCGCGGCTGACCGTTTCGGAAATGTCCAGCGACCGCGTTTGTTGCACCGGTGAAGGTGCTGTGGCAGAAGCGGGCCAAGTCGCCCCGGAGATGCTCTTCTTGAAACCTTTTCGCGACAAACGCCGCGACAGCCGCTCGCATCAGCTCGCAAAGGGCGGGGCGGAACAGGCGCCGCGCGCAACCGGCACAGCATCGGGCAACCGCACCGCGCCGCGCGTCCTTTCCCGCCGCGACGGCGCCCTGCCCGCCGAACACCTGCCGCTGATCCTCGAAGTGGCGCCCAACGCCAACTATGCGCTGCTCGACAGCGGCGCCGGTCAAAAGCTCGAGCAGTACGGGCCCTATCGCATCGTCCGGCCCGAAGGCCAGGCGATCTGGCAAAAAGCGTTGCCGGCCGAAAACTGGGACCGCGCCGACGCCATTTTCACCGGCGACACCGACGAGGAAGGCATCGGCCGCTGGCGCTTCCCCAGGACGCCGCTCGGCGAGACCTGGCCGATGAAGCATGACGGCATCGACTATCTCGGCCGCTTCACCTCGTTTCGCCATGTCGGCGTCTTCCCCGAGCAGGCCTCGCACTGGGACCACATGGCCGGGCTGATCGCGGCGGCGAAGCGACCGGTCAAGGTGCTGAACCTGTTCGGCTATACCGGCCTTGCCTCGCTGGTGGCGGCGCGCGCCGGCGCCGAGGTCACCCATGTCGATGCGTCCAAGAAGGCAATCGGCTGGGCTAGGGAGAACCAGGAGATGGCGGGCTTGTTGCAAAAGCCGATCCGCTGGATCATCGACGACGCGATGAAATTCGCCGAGCGCGAGGAGCGCCGCGGCGGCCGCTACGACATCATCCTGTTCGATCCGCCCGCCTATGGCCGTGGCCCCAAGGGCGAGGTCTGGCAATTGTTCGAGGACCTGCCTGATCTGACCAACCTCTGCCGCTCGATCCTGACGCCGAAGCCGCTTGCTGTCGTGCTGACCGCCTATTCGATCCGCGCCTCCTTCTTCGCCATCCACGCCTTAATGCGCGACACTTTCGCAGGCATGGGCGGCACGGTCGAATCCGGCGAACTGATCATCCGCGAGAAATCCGCCGGCCGGGCGCTGTCGACGTCGCTGTTCTCGCGCTGGGTGGCCTGATGAGCGAGCGGCACGCCGGCGCGCCAGGGCAGGTGAAAGAGGTCACCAGCCTCGCCAATCCGTTGATCAAGGACATCAAGGCTCTCGCCCTGAAGAAATTCCGCGACCAGCAGAACGCCTTCATGGCCGAGGGGCTGAAGCTGGTCATCGACGCGCTCGACCTCGGCTGGTCGATCCAGACGCTGGTCTTCGCCAAAGCCGGACGCGGCAACGCGGCAGTCGAAAAGGTCGCGGCGCGCACGGTTGCCGCCGGCGGCACCGTGCTCGAAGTTTCCGAAAAAGTGCTCGTCGCCATCACCCGCCGCGATAACCCGCAAATGGTGGTCGGCGTCTTTTCGCAGAAGTTCCTGCCGCTGAAGGACATCCGCGTTCGAGACGGCGACGTCTGGGTGGCGCTCGACCGCGTGCGCGACCCAGGCAATCTCGGCACCGTTATCCGCACCGTCGATGCCGTTGGCGCCAAGGGCGTCATACTGGTCGGCGAGACCACCGATCCTTTTTCCGTCGAGACCGTGCGCGCCACCATGGGCTCGATCTTCGCCGTGCCGGTCGCCAAGGCGACGCCGGACGCCTTCCTCGCGTGGCGAAAAAGCTTTCCTGGCCTCGTTGCCGGCACACATCTGAAAGGTGCGGTCGACTACCGTTCGGTCGACTTTTCCAAAGGCCCGGTGCTGCTGATGATGGGCAACGAACAGCAGGGCCTGCCCGACAGCCTAGCCGAAAGCTGCGACAGATTGCTGCGGATTCCACAGGCCGGCCGGGCCGATTCGCTCAATCTCGCGGTGGCCACCGGCATCATGCTGTTCGAGATCCGGCGCGGCGCGCTGAAATTTGCCCCGGAGGACGCCAGACCGTGACATCCCAAATGGTGAAATCCCAAACGGCAAAATCGTGGTTACCCTACATCCTGCTGGTCGCCGCCGCGATAGCGCTCGACCAGTGGGTGAAATATCTGGTCGAGACCGGCCTCGCCTTCCAGGAAAAGGTCGATCTTGTGCCGTTCCTGGCATTGTACCGCACCTACAACACCGGCATTGCCTTCTCCATGTTTTCATCCTTCGGCGACACCGGCCTGGTGGTCATCGCCGCTTTCGTCGTCGCATTCGTGCTCTATCTCGCGGCCCGCACTCCGCCCGGCCACGTGCTTACCCGCATCGGCTTTGCGCTGATCGTCGGCGGCGCGCTCGGCAATCTGCTCGACCGCGCCACCCATGGTCACGTGATCGACTACATCCTGTTCCACACCCCGGTATGGTCCTTTGCCATCTTCAACCTCGCTGATGCCTTCATCGCGGTCGGCGCGGTGGTGGTCGTCTTCGACGAACTCATCGGTTGGCGGCGCGAGGCCAAGCCCTCAAGCGATTGACCTGGCCTACTGCCGCCATACAGTGGCCATTCGAAAAGCCCGAGGAGAAGACATGCCCGAAACCTTCAAAGCCATCCTCGTTTCGCGCGATGCCGAGAAGAAGCAGTCGGTCGCGGTGACCGACCTCACCGAGGCCGACCTGATGGAAGGCGATGTCACCGTCGCCGTCGAGGCGACGACGGTGAACTACAAGGACGGCCTCGCCATATCAGGCAAGGCGCCGGTGATCCGCCGCTGGCCGCTGGTGCCGGGCATTGATTTCGCCGGCACCGTCATCTCGTCTTCCCATGCCGACTGGCGCAAGGGGGACAAGGTCATATTGAACGGCTGGGGCGTCGGCGAAACGCATTTTGGCGCCTATGCCGGGCGCGCCCGAGTCAAGGGAGACTGGCTGGTGCCGCTGCCTCAGGGCATGAGCCCGCATGATGCCATGGCGATCGGCACCGCAGGCTACACCGCCATGCTTTGCGTCATCGCGCTGGAACGGCACGGCATCGTGCCCGATCGCGGCCCGGTGGTAGTGACGGGCGCGGCCGGCGGCGTCGGCTCGGTCGCGGTCTCGATCCTGTCCAGCCTCGGCTATCATGTCATCGCCTCGACCGGCCGCAGCGCTGAAAGCTCCTACCTGATCGACCTGGGTGCTGCGGAGGTGATTTCGCGCGACGAGCTTGCCCAGCCGGCAAAGCCGCTCGCCAAGGAACGCTGGGCCGGCGGCGTCGACGCGGTCGGCAGTCACACGTTGGCCAACGTCCTTTCGATGACCTCCTATGGCGGCGCCGTCGCCGCCTGCGGCCTGGCAGGCGGCATGGATCTGCCAGCGAGCGTCGCCCCGTTCATCCTGCGCGGCGTTTGCCTGCTCGGCATCGATTCGGTGATGGCGCCAAAGCCGGTCCGCATGGAGGCGTGGCGCCGCATCGGCACGGACCTCGACCTCCAGAAGCTCGCCAGCCTGTCCACGACCATCGGCTTTGATGGCATCATCGACGCCGCGCACAACATCGTCGAGGGCAAGATCCGTGGCCGCGTAGTGGTGGATATGTGAGTTCTGGCGTCTGCCGTTTTGCACGAAAGAAAGGCAAAAAACCGCGCGACCGATAAAATTCGAACGATCCGCCGCAATTTTCCATAATCTCTGTCTGGCAAGGGTTTCCGCATGGTCACGGAATCCGCCATCGGAGAAACGGAGAGCGCCGAAAGCGTCGACGCGATCGGCCCGGAGGCGCCAAGGCGGCAGCATATCGCAGCGCCGCCACTGGCGCCCGAACTGCCCGCCGCCAATCGCGAAGGCCTGCCATTCCTGACGCTCGTCGCCATCGTCATGCTGGCAGGGCTGTCGCACCTGACCGGAGCGCCGATCGTCATCACCGTTGGCCTTTTGGCGACTGGCATGGCCGGTCTCGCCGTGCATCTGCGTGCCAGGCGCACGGTGCGTCGCACGGTTGCCATCCTTGGCGAGACCGCAGCTCGCAGCCGCGCCGAGGTCGAGACCCTGGCCGACCGCATGTGGGAGATGCAGGAGAGCGAGGAACGCTTTCGCGGGCTGATCGACGCGCTTGGCGATCTCGTCGTCCACCGCGACCGTGACGGCCATATCGTCTATGCCAACAAGGTTTTCGCCGATCTTGTCGGAGCCGACCAGCGCGATCTTGCCGGTAGGGCCCTGGCCGAACTCGGCATCGACGTCGGCATCGTTCCCGATGCCGCTTTTTCCGTCCACGAATGCCTGAGCTCCACCGACGTCGCCATTAGCACGCCGATCGGCCCGCGCTGGTTCTCATGGATCGAACTGTCCGTGCGCGACAAGGAGAGCGGCGCCGTCTCGCATCGCGCCATCGCCCGCGACATTACCGCCCGCAAGCACGCCGAATCGTCGCTGATCACCGCCCGTGAGCGAGCCGAATACGCAAGCCAGGCCAAATCGCGCTTCCTCGCCACCGTCAGCCATGAGATCCGCACACCGATGAACGGCATCATGGGCATGGCCAGGCTGCTGGCGGACACCAATCTCTCACCCGAACAACGGACCTATGTGGGCGCCGTCTCGACCTCGGCCAGCGCGTTGCTGGCGCTGATCGAAGATCTGCTCGACTATTCCAAGATCGAGGCCGGCCGCTTCGATCCCGAACCGCAGCCAATGTCGGTGCGCGAGATCGCCGACAACATCGTCGAACTCTTGGCGGCGCGCGCCTTCACCAAGAATATCGGCCTTGGCTGCCATGTCGAACCCGACGTGCCGCAGATGATCACCGCCGATCCAGGAAGGGTCAGGCAGGTGCTGCTCAACTTGATCGGCAACGCGATCAAGTTCACCGACAGCGGCGGCGTATTGGTGAGCATCGCTCGTGCCTGCACCGAAACCACCGACCGCATATGCTTCACCGTCGCCGATACGGGTCCCGGCCTCCACGAGGACGATATGGAGCGCATCTTCGAGGAATTCGAACAGGCCGATGGCACGTCGACCCGCGCGCATGGCGGCGCCGGGCTCGGTCTTGCCATTTCCAAGCGCCTGGTGATCGCCATGGGCGGCACGATTTCGGTTTCGAGCCGGCTCGGCCAAGGCTCCGAGTTCGTCTTCGATATCCCTGCAATATCGGCCACCGAGCCGCCGCAGACCCGCCAGAATGCGCTGTCAGGGCAGCGCGCGGTGATACTGTCGAAGAACGCCATCGAAGCCGACGCCATCGCCCGCACCATCCGTGCCAATGGCGGCATGGTCGAACTGGCCGCGACCGACGCCCAGGCAGCGTCCTTCGCAGAAGGCTGCGACGTGCTTCTGGTCGATGCGGCCATGGAGGAGGGCGACGGCAGGTTGTTAAGGCGCCTTCGCCAGAGCGGCTTTGCCGACTGCGAGGCGATCACGCTGATCGCGCCGACCGACCGCGGCATGCTGGGCGAGTTCCGCGCCAGCGGCTACGCCACCTTCCTGGCAAGGCCGGTGCGTGGCGAGACGCTGTTGCGCGTGCTTTTGACCAGCAACGTACCCGCCCTCACCCAGCCACAGCCGGAAAAGCGCGGCGCACCATCGGTCCGCGCCATTGGCAACCGCCAGCAGGGCCTGTCGGTGTTGATCGCCGAGGATAACGACATCAACGCCATGCTTGCCCGCGCCACGCTTCTGAAGGCCGGGCATCGCGTGAAAGTGGTCGGCGACGGCAAGGCCGCCGTCGAGGCCGTCACTGGCACCGGCCACAACCACCGCTTCGACGTGGTGCTGATGGACCTGCACATGCCTGTCATGGACGGGCTGGACGCCATCGCCGCCATCCGCCGGCATGAGGAGGAAACCGCCGTGGCGCCGGTTCCGATCATGGTGCTGTCGGCGGACAGCCAGGAAAAGACCCGCCACGCAGTGCTTGCCCACGGCGCCAGCGGCTTCGTCACCAAGCCGCTCGACCCCGACGCGCTTGTCGATGCGGTCGAGGGCCAGGTGGCCGCGTGATCCGCCGGCTGTCCTTCCTGGCTCCCGCCGCGTAACATAGCCGGTTGAAGGATTACCCAGCCGACGAAGTATTGCCCGCAGCACCGTATCACGGTACTGTCACAATCCTGTTGCACCTACACCGTATCCCCGTGCCAAGAGGGATGGCTCGAAGGAGAATCACTCGTGCATACAGTTATGCCGGAATGTGACGCTCGGCCGAACGCTAGCGGTGCTTTGCTCACCGGGCGGAACGTCGATGCCGTCACAAAAGGCGAAGCGCTCGGCCGTATCGGCAACCTCGAAGTGCGGCTCGCCCGCAACGAGGCCGAGATCGCCGCCGCGCAGGAAGTGCGCTACCGGGTGTTCTATGACGAGCTTGGCGCCAGGAAGAACCTGTTCCAGGTGCAGGATCGCCGCGACGCCGACCATTTCGATCCGCTTTGTGATCATTTGCTCGTCTTCGACACCTCGCTGTCCGGTCCCGAGCATCGCCGCATTGTTGGCACCTACCGCCTGCTGCGGCAGGAAATCGCGGCAGCGGCCGGCGGCTTCTATTCCGAGGGCGAATTCGAGCTGACCAATCTTATCGCCCGCCACCCCGGCCAGCGTTTCCTCGAGCTCGGCCGCTCCTGCGTCTTGCCGGAATACCGCTCGAAGCGCACCATCGAGGCGCTTTGGCAAGGTATTTGGGCCTATATCAACCATTACGGGATCGGCGTGATGACCGGTTGCGCTTCGTTCCACGGCACTGTGCCGGCGGCACACGCCGAAGCGCTGACCTATCTCGCCCATCGCTGCCGGACGAATTCGGCCTGGGACGTGCGTGCGGTCGCCGGGCGCTATTGTTCCATGGATTTGATGCCGATCGAGGCGGTCAATGCCAAGGCCGCGATCGCGGCGATGCCGCCGCTGGTCAAGGGCTATCTACGCGTCGGCGCGCGCATCGGCGACGGCTGCGTCATCGATCGCGAATTCTCGACGGTCGACGTGTTCGTGGTGATGCCGGTCCAAGAGATCGGCGCCCGCTACGTCAACTATTATGGCGGGGAAGCCCAGCGCTTCGCCGCTTGAGATTCCAGCGAGTAGCGAGTAGCGGGAGTTCCTCCAATTCGCTGCAGATTGTTATCGCTACCCGGTCTCATTTCATGGAATATCTTCCGGTCGCCGACCAGGCCTGCTCTTGTAGGACGGAAAGGCCCAGCCGAATTTGAGCGCGCCGCCACGCACGCAGAAAGCAGCCATGAAGCCTGCCAGGCCCGAGGCCAGCGGGGGCAGCCCGGCGAAATCGCCGAGCGTGTAGAGAGCGGCGCCTGCAAGTGCTGCGGTAACGTAGATCTCCGGTCTCAACAGCACTGAAGGCTCCCCGGTCAACAGATCGCGAAGAATGCCGCCAAGGGTGGCGGTGAGCATGCCGGTAACGATCGAAACCGCCGGCGAGCCGGTGATCGCCAGCCCCTTGGCCGCGCCCATCACCGAAAAGGCGGCGAGGCCGATGGCGTCTAGCCAGAGCAGCAATTTGTAGCGGGATTCGACACGGTGTGCGCTGAAGAAGACCAAGACCGCCACCGCCGCGCAGATCAGCACATAGTCGCGGTTTCCGACCCAGAACACCGGCACGTTGAGGATGACGTCGCGAAACGTGCCGCCACCGATGCCGGCGACGCTGGCCAGGAACAGGTAACCGATAATGTCGAGCTGTTTGCGCGAGGCGGCCAGCGCACCGGTCGCGGCAAAGACGGCGACGCCGGCATAGTCGAGAAGCTCGATTGGGTTCAAGGACATGGTGGAGTAAGGGAGTGGGTGAATAGGGGAGTATGAGTAGCATGAAGCCGCACGATTGCTACGGCTCCTCTATCAAGTCCCTTACTACCCTACTCCCTTACTGCCTAATCACGCATCCTTCTCAGCTTGCTCATTCACCGGCCCTGGCTCGACCGGCGCTTCACCAGCCACATGCTTGGGACCGCCCTTGGCAACGCCGACCATGGCCGGCCGCAGCACCCGCTCGCCGATCGAATAGCCTGGCTGCACGACCTGGACCACGGTGTTGGCCGGCACATCCGGATTGGGCACCTCGAACATCGCCTGGTGGAAATTCGGGTCGAATTTCTCGCCTTCCGGCTCGAGCTTCTTCACCCCGTGCCGCTCCAGCGCCGATAGCATGGCGCGTTCGGTGAGCTCGACACCCTCGATCAGCGCCTTGAAGCCGGCATCGCCCGCCGCCTTGGCCTCAGCCGGAATCGCATCCAGCGCGCGGCGCAGATTGTCCGACACCGACAGCATGTCACGGGCGAAATTGGCGACGGCGTAGGCACGCGCGTCGTGCACATCGCGGGCGGTACGGCGGCGCAGATTCTCCATCTCGGCCGCGACGCGGAGCGCGCGGTCCTTCAACTCGTCGTTTTCCTTCAGCAGCCGCACAAGCGCCTCGTAGTCGCCGTCGACGCTGCCTTCCGTATGTTCGGTAGCAGCCCCGGTAGTCTCGGCTTCATCGGGCGCGCGTTCGTCTTTTGCCTGGTCGCTCATCGCCATTTCCCGTCATTTCGAATGGTGTGGATTTTGTGCCCGATATCGAGGTTTGTCGGCCAAAAATCAAGTGGCAAGCGATACCGGAGGGGCCGCTGGCGGTTCGACGACGCATCATGAAGACCTTTCGATATTAATTCAAATTTTACTGTAACCGCCGGCTTTGCTTGCCAAGATGCTGCGTTGGGGGAACCATTCGTCTGCTGGAAGAGTTTCGAAGCCGATACAGGATTTTGAGATGATGACCCGCAACGACGGCGACCGTAACAAGAATGGCGCCCGCAACAATGACGAAAGACGTGAAAGGCTCGCGGCCGGCATCAGGCGCCAGTTCAGCACCGAGGCAACGATGCGCTTTCTGCGTGCGCTGCCGGCGTTCCGGACGGAGAACGACATTCCCGATCGTTTCAGGGAATTGCTCGACCGCCTGGACGGCATCGAGAGCAGCGTAGCCGCCCGTGGCCCCCGGCGGTAGACCAACACATTCGTCGGTCGTTGCGTGCCGCCGAAAGTATGCCCTCCCACATTGCAGCACCTTACGCGTCGCGCGACAATTACCCGCAGTAACTTGGCGTGATCCCTGCCTTGCGGCGACGGAATGGTCTGTCTATGCTTCCTGATGAACATGATTTCCCCCGAAGCTGTGGCGAACAGCAAACGTGCCTGGTTGAAGATCCTGGCGCGCTACAAGAAACCTGACAGGCGGCGCAGCGCCGTCGAACTTGCCATCACCCTCATTCCCTTTGCCACGCTGTGGGCACTGTCCTCAGTTGCTTATGCCCATGGTCATTGGTGGGGTCTGATCCTCATACTTCCGGCCGCCGGCTTTCTGGTGCGGATCTTCATGATCCAGCACGATTGCGGCCATGGTTCCTTCTTCGCCAACCGCACCGCCGACGACTGGATCGGCCGCGGCCTGGGCATCCTGACCTTGACCCCCTACGATTGCTGGCGACGTGCCCACGCAACCCATCACGCCAGCGCCGGCAACCTCGATGAGCGCGGCACGGGCGACATCAGGACGCTGACTGTCGCCGAATATCGGCAAATGTCCTGGCGGGGCCGCCTTGCCTATCGTCTCTATCGCCACCCGCTCGTCATGTTCGGCCTCGGCCCCATTTGGCTTTTCATCTTTGAGCAGAGACTGCCGGTCGGCATGATGCGAGGCGGCCTCACGCCCTGGGTGTCATCAATGGCAACCAACGTGGCCATCGCGGTCGCCGCCGCCGCCCTCGTCTGGTTCGTCGGCCTCGAAGCGTTCCTGGTTGTCCACTTACCCATCGTCGTTCTGGCCGGTTCCGCCGGCATCTGGCTGTTTTACGTCCAGCACCAATTCGAGGAAACCGAGTGGGCAAAGGACTCCGAATGGGAGTTTCAGCACGCGGCCCTGCACGGCTCGTCCTATTATGACCTGCCGCCGGTGCTGAACTGGCTCACCGGCAATATCGGCGTGCATCACGTGCACCACCTCTCCGCCAAGGTGCCGTGCTATCGACTGCAGGAGGTCCTGAGGGACTATCCGGAACTGCGCGAAATCGGCCGTGTCACGCTTCTCGACAGCCTGCGCTGCGTCAAGCTGGCGCTGTGGGATGAGAGCCGCAGCAAACTTGTGTCGTTTCGCGAAGCGCGGATGACTGCGTAAACGCATGACCCGAAAATCGAAATCGATTTTCGGAAAGGATCATGCGTAGAATCAAAGTGCTACAGCGTCCTTTGCGCGTCCCAAAAGGACGCGCGGCGCTGTAGAGCCGCCGCACGACAAATGCGGCGGTTCCCAAGCCCTTGCTCAAGCCGCCTTGCGTTCGTCGCGCATCAGGATCTCGCCGTGGCGGATCTCGGTGCCGAGCACCTTCAGGCATTCGCGCATGAAGGCGGCGAGGCCCGGCCAACCCTTGGCCGATACCAGATTGCCGTCGACATGGGCGCCGGTCGGCGCGACATCGATGTAGGTGCCGCCGGCGAGCGTGACTTCCGGCTCGCAATACTGCAGCGCCGCGACTTCCCTGCCACGCAGCACGCCGTCGACCGCCATCAGGATCTGCGCGCCATGGCAGATGGTGAAGATCGGCTTGCCGGTCTCGTGGAAATGCCGCACCAGCGCCTGCACCCGCTTGTCGATACGGATATATTCCGGGCCGCGCCCGCCCGCCGCATAGACGGCGTCGTATTCGACCGGGTTCACCTCGGAAAAGGTCTTGTTGAGGATGTAGTCGTGGCCGAGCTTTTCCGTATAGGTCTGGTGGCCCTCGAAGTCGTGCAGCGAAGTCTTCAGTATGTCGCCCGCCTTCTTGTCAGGGCAGACGACATGGACAGTGTGGCCAACCGCATGCATGGCCTGTTCAAAGACGAAAATCTCGTATTCCTCGCTGAACTCGCCAACGAGCATCAATATCTTCTTACCAGCCATTCCGGTTCCTCCCTTAGCGGCGATATTTATTTCGGCGCACGAAATAATGAGCCTATCCTAAGGGCAGGACACCGAAAATAAAAGACTGAATCTGCAAGGTGGTCCGACCAGATGCGGCGATCTGCCCGGCGCAGGCGATCAGCCGGCGCGCACCCGCCGCCAGGAATATTTAGGGCCTTTGGCCTCCGGCCTCTCGGTCGGCTGATAATACAGCGGCAGACCGCCGGTGCGGCCTTCCTCAAGCCGTTTCAAAAGCACCGGATGCGACACTTCGAATTCGTCGAAGCCGAGGCGCAGCATATGCGGCAGCTGGTCGACCAGAACTTGCCCGGTTGCGCGGACCGCGCCCTCGAAATGGTAGCGGCTGCGCAGCAGTTCTCCCTTTGAGAAGGAACGGCCGTCACTGAAAGCCGGGAAGGCCAACGCCACCAGCGATATCTGGTCGAGCAGGTCGGCGATCTTTGCGAGCTGGTCGCCGGGCTGAAGCAGGACGCCGATGCGTTCCTTCGCCGACCGGCGCACCGCCGGGTCGAGGTCGAGAAACACCTGCAGCGGCAGGATGAAGCGGCCATTGCCGGACAGTGCGTCGGCACTTTCGGCATGGGTCCACTCGTCCTCGCGAAAACCCTTCGGGGTCCAGAGGCGGG
>NZ_RZSX01000810.1:0-2834 GCF_004023105.1 Mesorhizobium sp. M5C.F.Ca.IN.020.32.2.1
GGATCTGGAACCGGCAGCGTAACGAGTCGCCGCTGCGCACCTACACCCGCGCTCAGAGCGAAAAGCTGACCGAGGCGCTGCGCGACCTGCCCGGCGTCACCGTCGACTGGGCGATGCGTTACGGCAATCCTTCCACCGAGAGCGTCGCCAAAGGGCTGGTCGCGCAGGGCTGCGACCGCATTCTCTCTTTTCCCCTTTATCCGCAATATTCCGCGACCACCACCGCGACCGCCAACGACCAGCTGTTTCGCGCGCTGATGAAGATGCGCCGCGCCCCGGCGATCCGCAGCGTGCCGCCCTACTATGCCGAACCGGTTTATATCGAGGCGCTTGCCCGTTCGATCGAGCGTCATCTGGGGACCCTCGCTTTCGAGCCGGAGGTGGTCATCGCCTCCTATCACGGCATTCCGAAACCCTATTCCGACAAGGGAGACCCCTATCAGGCCCATTGCCTTGAGACGACCCGGCTGCTGCGGGAAAAGCTCGGCTGGGATGAGAAGAAGCTGATCACCACGTTCCAGTCGCGCTTCGGTGCGCAGGAGTGGCTGCAGCCTTACACCGACAAGACGGTCGAAAAATTGCCTGGAGAAGGCGTGAAATCGATCGCCATCGTCAATCCGGGCTTTTCCGTCGACTGCATCGAGACGCTGGACGAGATCGGCAGGGAGGCGGCCGAGACTTTCCATCATGCCGGGGGCGAGAAGTTCGCGCACATCCCTTGCCTCAATGACAGTGCCGAGGGCATGGCGGTGATCGAGGCGATGGTGCGGCGCGAATTGTCGGGCTGGATCTGAAGCGGATACAATCGCGCGCCGCTAACCCGCTTTCTATGCACCGTAATCCACTATCACCTGATTGTAACGTTCCTGAAACACACTTAAGTGTTTGGTGAAGTCGGCCGCGTGAAACACTTCCGTGGCCGGCATCTGAGGGAGGGCCAAATGGATTTCAGTGGTTTCGATATCGCGCTTCTTGTTCTTGTCGCTCTTGTCGTGCTCGTGCTTTTCAAAGGCATCCGGACAATCCCGCAAGGCTATAATTATACCGTCGAACGCTTTGGCCGCTATACCAAGACATTGAGCCCCGGCCTCAACCTAATCGTGCCGTTCGTCGACCGCATCGGCGCCAAGTTGAACATGATGGAGCAGGTGCTCGACGTCCCGACCCAGGAGATCATCACCCGCGACAACGCCACCGTCGCCGTCGACGGCGTGGCCTTCTACCAGGTGCTCAACGCCGCGCAGGCCGCCTACCAGGTCGCCGGGCTGGAGAACGCCATCCTCAACCTGACGATGACCAACATCCGTACCGTGATGGGCTCGATGGACCTGGACGAGCTTTTGTCGAACCGCGACGCCATCAACGAACGCCTGCTGCGCGTCGTCGACGAGGCGGCGCATCCCTGGGGCATCAAGATCACCCGCGTCGAGATCAAGGACATCAACCCACCGGCCAATCTCGTCGAATCGATGGGTCGCCAGATGATGGCCGAACGCAACAAGCGCGCGCAGATCCTCGACGCCGAAGGCCTCAAGCAGTCGCAGATCCTGGAAGCCGAGGGCCGCAAGGAAGCCGCCTTCCGCGACGCCGAGGCGCGCGAACGCTCGGCCGAGGCCGAGGCCCGCGCCACGCAGGTAGTGTCGGAAGCGATCGCCAAGGGCGACGTGCAGGCGCTCAACTACTTCGTTGCGCTGAAATACACCGAAGCGCTGACCAGGATCGGCTCCGCCACAAACAGCAAGGTCGTGCTGATGCCGATGGAAGCTTCATCATTGATCGGCACGCTCGGCGGCATCGGCGCGATCGCCAAGGAAGTCTTCGGGAGCGAGGGCAATGCCGGCCCGCCGCGGCAAGCTTCACGTCCGCCGGTAGTTCGCCCGAGCGAAAGCTGAGGCCGATCCGATGTTCGACCGCATCATTTCGGAACTCGGTCCCTGGAATTGGATGGTTCTCGGCTTTGTTCTCCTCGTAATGGAGGTCATCGCACCGGGCATCTTCATGCTATGGATCGGCATCGCCGCGCTGCTGATCGGTGCAGTCTCCCTGCTCATCTGGGACGCAGGATTCTGGACCTGGCAGATCCAGGTTCTCGCCTTCCTCGCTTTGTCGCTGATCTCAGCCTATGTCGGCAAGAGACTGGCGGGCGGACGCCATGACCCGACCGACCAGCCGCTGCTCAATCGCCGCGGCGAACAAATGATCGGCAGAATGGCGACACTTGCCGAGCCGATCAAGGACGGGCGCGGCCGCATAAAGCTGGGCGACACGCTATGGCGCGTCTCAGGCCCCGATCTGCCGGCCGGCACGCAGGTGCGCGTGACGGGCGCGGCCGACACCGATCTGGAGCTGACGGTCGAGGCGGTTTAGGACCGATCCTACCCATCTCGGCGGGCGACTTTTCAAACAGGCCTGAGGTCTGTCAGGCCGCGCCGATGCGCAGCAGGTCGTGCAGATGGACAAGTCCGACCGGCCGTCCGCCCTCGACAACCATCAGGCTGGAGATGGCCGAATTGTTGATCGTCTGCAGCGCCGTCGCCACCAACGTATCCGGCCCGGCGGTCTTCGGCTTCTTGGTCATGACCTGATCGACACTCATCGCCAGAAGATTGCTGCCGATGTGGCGCCTGATATCGCCATCGGTGACGATGCCGATCAGCGCACCATCCGCGGCGGTTATCGCCACGCAGCCGAACCCCTTGCGCGACAATTCGAGGATCGCTTCGCGCATTCCGGTGCCCGAAGGCACCAGCGGCAGCCTGTCGCCGACATGCATGATGTCGCGGATCTGCGTCAGATTGGCGCCAAGTTGCCCGCCGGGATGGAAGGTGCGGAAA
>NZ_RZSX01000811.1:0-2831 GCF_004023105.1 Mesorhizobium sp. M5C.F.Ca.IN.020.32.2.1
ACCTGGGAGGAAGCGCACAAGCGCGAAAACGACTATATACTCTACGGCTCCATGCATGGGCTTACGCTCGGGGCTTTTTGCCTGCTCGGCATCTACTTTGCGCGCGACGATTTCGCCGAGATCGCCTCCGTCTGCCTCACGCTGGCGACCGCGACCTCCATTGCCGGCCGCAACTACGGCTCGCCGCGCATGGTGACCATCCTGACCCTTGCATTGACCTGGCCCATCTCGCTGGGCTTCCTGCTGCGCGGCGATATCTATCATGTCCTCCTTGGCCTGCTGTCAGCGCCGTTCCTGTTCGCGATCCGCAAATTCGCCAATACGGTGCGCGATGTGCTTTTTGCGGCGGTGTCGGAGGAGAAGAAGGCGAACCGCCTTGCCCAGCGCTTCAATCGGGCGCTGAACACCATGTCGCATGGCCTTGTCATGCTCGGCCCCGACGGCCGGGTGGCGGTGGCCAATGCCGAAGCCGCGCATCTGATGTCGCTCAAATCGCCCGACGCGCTGCTCGGGCGATCGATTCACGGTCTGCTGATGCGCGGCGCTGCCGGCGGCATGCTGGCGCCGAAGGACTGCCGCTACATCGAAGCCCAGCTTACGCGCGCCCTGCGCGAGGGCCGCGACCGCAAGGTTCTCGTCTCGCTCGCGAACGGTCAGCACTATGAGTTCTCGGCGCGTGAAGGCAGCCAGGAACTGGGGGTCATCACCTTCGAGGATGTGACGGCCCGCGTTGAGGCGGAAGACAAGATCCGCTTCATGGCGCGCTATGACAACCTCACCGGCCTGCCTAACCGCGCCTATTTCCACGAGCTGATCGGAGAGGCCATGGCATCCGGTGACCTCGAGCGTCTCTGCGGGCTCGCTGTGCTCGACCTCGACGACTTCAAGAGCGTCAACGACACGCTTGGCCACCCGGTCGGCGACGGATTGATCTACGCCGTCGCTGAACGGTTGGCGGCGGTCGCCGGACCAGGCGCCACCGTCAGCCGTTTCGGCGGCGACGAGTTCATGATCTTCTTCGACCGCGTCGAGGACGAGAGCCATCTGTCCAGCCAAATCGACGAGATTTTCATTGAGCTGCAGGGCGAGGTCGACGTCGCCGGCCATGGGTTGCGCATCCAGGCCAGCGGTGGCGCGGTGCTGTCGAGGGTCAGGGATACCGATGTCGACGCCATGATCGTAAAGGCGGACCTCGCGCTCTACAAGGCCAAGGAACTCGGCAAGAATACTTGGCGGTTGTTCGAGGCGTCGATGGAGGTCGCTTTCCGCAACCGTCAGCTGATGAAGGCGGATCTGCGCACCGCGGTAGAAAGCAAGGGGTTGCGGGTGGTCTACCAGCCAATCGTGGCGATGAGCACGATGCGCATAGCCAGCTGCGAGGCGCTGTGCCGTTGGGACCACCCCGACCTCGGACCAATTTCGCCCAGCATCTTCATTCCGCTGGCGGAAGAAATGGGCATCATTTCCGAGATCAGCACCTTCGTGCTGCAGGCGGCGTGCACCGAATGCGCCAAATGGCCCGCACAGACCAGTGTCTCGGTCAATCTCTCGGCCAAGGACTTCCGCAACCGCGACGTTATCGAGAAGGTTCGACATGCGCTCGCCAGTTCCGGTCTCGCCGCCGGCCGACTGGAGATCGAGGTCACCGAGACGGCACTGCTCGACGACAAGTCGCTGACGCGTCAGTATATCGAGGAATTGAAGCGGCTTGGCGTGCGCATCGCGCTCGATGATTTCGGCACCGGCTATTCGAGCCTGAGCTATCTCCACAAACTTCCGCTCGACAAGATCAAGATCGACCGTTCGTTCCTGATGGACGTTACCCAGAACAGCCGTTCGCTCGAACTGCTCAAGGGCATCGTCAATCTGTCACGGCCACTGGGGCTTTCGGTGACTGTCGAGGGCGTCGAGACTTTCGAGCAGCTCAAGATCCTGGCCTTGCAGGTCAAGCCGGACCTGGTTCAGGGATTCCTGTTCGGCTCGGCGCTAAGCGCGTCCGGTATCGAGACCATGTCGAGCACGGTCTGGCCCTTCGCCAAGGACATCAAGACGGCCAGGAAGGCCACGCATCGCTGATTTCATGGAAGAAATCTCGTACTTTGGTATAATTTTTACAATCATTAACCTTAATAGCTGGTAAACGATCTCTATCTTGTTTTCATCTTTACATCTTACGACCCTGCCGTAGTGTTGATCGCGGCGGCAGTTCCGGGGATTGAGTTTATGGTTGTTGAGTTGATTTCGCCTCGCCAGGCGGCGGGTGCGGACGGGAGTGATGCGTCCGACACTATGTCCAGCTTTGCCAGGAATGTTTCGGCGATGCTCGAGCGGACGGAATACCGTCGCTGCGACAAGGGCGAAGACCTCGAGGACATTTACCGGCTGCGCTACAAGTCGTATCGCTCCAACGATATGGTGCCCGACAACGAGAACCATACCATTCACGACGAGCTCGACGACGCGCCGAATGTCTTTCGTTTCGGCGTCTACATCGACCAGGAACTCGTCAGCACGCTGCGCATCCATCACGTCACGCTGGCGACGCCGATGTCGCCTTCCACCAAGGCTTTCGGCGATATCGTCATGCCGATGCTGGGCGAGGGACTGAGCTTCATCTGTCCCAGCCGGTTCGCCTCCGACCCCGACTGGTCACGCGTCTATCCGCAAATTCCCTACCTAACATTGCGGCTCGCCGGCATGGCGTGTTTCCATTTCAACGCGCCTTACTGCCTGTCGACCATTCGCGAGGACCACGCCGGCTTCTACAAGCGGATCTACTATTCCGAGAAGATCAGCGAGGCCCGCGCCTATCCCGGCGTCTACAACAAGGT
>NZ_RZSX01000812.1:0-2829 GCF_004023105.1 Mesorhizobium sp. M5C.F.Ca.IN.020.32.2.1
GTATACGACGGCGCGCGACCTCGGCTTGCTGGTGATGGCGATCCGCACGGAATTTCCGCAATATGCCCCATGGTTCTCGATCGAGGGCCTGGCCGTCGGCAAGAAGCAGATCCCGAACTACAATCTCCTGATCGGCCGCTATCCCGCGCCGACGGCATGAAGACCGGTTTCGTCTGTCCTTCGGGCTTCAACATGATCGGCTCGGCAACACGCGACGGGCGCACGCTGGTGGCGGTGGTGCTCGGCGAGAAGTCGGCCGTCACCCGCGCCGAGACAGTCGCCAGGCTGCTCGACCACGGCTTTGCCACGCCGACACCGGGCTGGTTGACGGTGGCGGCGCTGCCTTCCTATGGCGACACCACATCGGTCAACAACCTGAATGACGAGATTTGCAGGAAGAAGCCGGCTAAGGAGCAGTCGGAAGCGGTCACTGTCGGCGATAAGAATGCGCCAAAATCTCCCTATCGGAAAAAGCTCGACCATGTGCCGACATTGGTCGCCGTCGGCCTTGGCGGCGCCACCGGGCCGAAGCCGAAGGCGATGCTCGATGCCTCGGGCCGGGAATATGCCGACGTGCCGCTGCCGAACTGGCGGCCCGACCTGCCGCCGCCGCCCGGCGCCGAGCCGGCAGTGATCGGTTCCGCCACCGCGGCCCAGGACGACCAGCCCGCCAAGGCCTTGAACTAGCCTGATGAGCAGCGGCTTTCCCATCGCCGTCTCGGTGCTGACCGGCTTTCTCGGCGCCGGCAAGACGACGCTGCTCAACCGGCTGCTCAGGGATCCCGCACTTGCCGACACCGCGGTCATCATCAACGAGTTCGGCGAGGTGGCGATCGACCATCTCCTGGTCGAACAGGCCTCAGACGGCATCATCCAGCTTTCCGACGGCTGTCTCTGCTGCACGGTGCGCGGCGAACTGGTCGATACGCTGGCCGATCTCGTCGACCGGCTGCAGACCGGCCGCATCGCCCGGCTCGCCCGTGTCGTCATCGAAACCACGGGCCTCGCCGATCCGGCGCCGGTGCTGCAATCGATCATGGCGCATCCGGCGCTGGTCCAGGCCTTCCGGCTCGACGGCGTCATCACGTTGGTCGACGCGGTCAACGGCAATGCGACGCTCGACGCCCATGTCGAGGCGGTGAAGCAGGTGGCCGTCGCCGACCGCATCGTGCTGACGAAAGCCGATCTGGCCACCGATCCGCGCGACGCCGAGGCCTTGCGGGCCCGGCTGCGGCAGATCAATCCGGGTGCCGAGCTGCTCGATGCGGGTGACAGAAGGACCGATGGGGCGGCGCTGTTCGATTGCGGCCTTTACAACCCGGCCACCAAGTCCGCCGACGTGCGGCGCTGGCTGGGCGAGGAAGCCGCCCATGATCACCATGGCGATCATGACCACGGCGACCATGATCACGACCATCGGCACGATTCCCGCGTGCGCTCCTACTCGTTGGTTCATGATGGGCCGGTGCCGTTTTCGGCGATCGAGATGTTCCTCGACCTGTTGCGATCGGCGCATGGCGAGCGCCTGTTGCGCATGAAGGGCGTCATCGAATTGCTGGAAGACCCGTCGCGGCCGCTGGTCGTCCACGGCGTACAGAAGATCCTTCATCCGCCGGCGCGGCTGCCGTCCTGGCCGGACGGTCAACGCGGCACAAGGTTGGTGCTGATCACGCTCGACATGCCGGAAGACTACGTCCGCCGGCTGTTTGCCGCCGTCACCAGCCGGCCGTCGATCGACACACCGGACCGCGCAGCGCTGGAAAACAACCCGCTGGCCATCGCCGGGCGGTAGATTCAATTTCCGAACGCCGCACTGCCCTCTAACGGAATTGCAAACGTCCGGAGCTGGCGGCGTCCGTGCAGCTACCAATCTCCCCTCATTGAGGGGGAGATGTCGCCGAAGGCGACAGAGGGGGTCGCCTCGGCTGGTGCGAGACGAAAGAAAAGGTTGGCGCTTCACGCGCGGCAACCTCTCTTGCCAAAACTTGGCATCTCCCCCTCAAGGGAGATTGTCCGCTCAGCCGCTTTCGCCAGAACGAGCTAAGTTGAGACTCAGCCACCGCCGCGCTCGACGAGGAAGCGATGGCCGCCTGATATCGCTGCCGTTTCGATCAATTGATGGCCGCTCTCGGTGCAAAAGGCGGGAATGTCGATGACGGCGAGGGGATCAGTGGTTTCAAGCCACAGGCGGCTGCCCGGCTGCATTGTTGCCAACCGCTTTTTTGCCTTGAGCACGGGCAACGGGCAGTTCAGGCCTTTGAGATCGTAGACGGCGGCGTGGCTGGTTGAGGGCCTGTCTTCTTGGCCCCCATCTTCTTGTTCAAGCATGAACCTCAGCCGCCGAACATGCCGAGCAGCTTCTTCTTCAGCCTTGTCGTCGTGCTTTCGTCGGCACTCGCCGCCTGCGTTTCGATTGCCGCGGCGGCCTCGGAGGGCACGACGGTTGCAGTGGCGACAGGCGCTTCGGCTGCGGCCCGGACCGCTTCCTCTTCAGCCAGAGCCTGAGCCTTAGCTGCCTCTTTCTCGGCCTTGGCTGCTTCTATCGCGGCAAGCCTTTGCTCCTCGGCCTTCTGCTTGGCGGCCTTCTCCGCGTCGAGCGCGGCCATCTTGCGGCCGGCCGGCGAATCGATGCGGCCCATGCGCGCCGTCGCCGTCAACGAGCCGTCGGCGTTAAGCGAGGGCGGCTCGATCGGCACGCGTTCGCCACGGGCGCGCTTCTTCGACCACTCGGAGACGATGCTGGCTTCCTTGATCCCGGCGATGGTCGGCTTGGGCGCCGGCACGCTAGCCTTGACCGCGCCGTTAAAAGCCGCTTCGTAGGTGCTCTGA
>NZ_RZSX01000813.1:0-2821 GCF_004023105.1 Mesorhizobium sp. M5C.F.Ca.IN.020.32.2.1
GACAGGCCCTATCTCACGCATGCCGTTGCTAGCGGTGCCACTGCTGATCATCACGGCCGGCATTTTCTTCTCCTTCTCGCGCGGCGCCTGGGGCATGTTCGGCGTTTCGGCGATCCTGCTTACCGGCGCCCTGTTCCTGCAGAGCGCCAGCGGCAAGTTGCGACTGCGTGTCGCCGTCATGACCATCGCCGCCGTCTCGCTGCTGGTCATTGCGATGCTCGTCATCCTGCAGCTGCCGGGCGTCTCGGAGATGTTTTCCAGCCGTGCCCAGCTGGAACAGAGCTACGATACCGCCCGCCTCGGCCGTTTCGCCCGCTACACGCTCGGTTTCCAGATGGCGCTGGAGCATCCGCTCGGCATCGGCCCGCTCGTCTTCGGCACGATTTTCGGCGAGGACACGCACGACATCTGGCTGAAGATGCTGATGGATTATGGCTGGCTCGGCTTCGTGTCGTTCCTGACGCTGACCTGCTGGACGATAGCGGCCGGTTTCCGCATTCTCCTGCGCGACAGGCCGTGGCAGCCCTATCTTCTGTGCGCCTATGTCGCCTTCGTCGGCAATATCGGGCTGGGCACCTTCATCGACATAGATCACTGGCGCCACGTCTATCTGCTGCTCGGCCTGATCTGGGGCGCCATCGCGCTGGAATACCGCCATCAGCGGCAGTTCCGGCCGGTGGCGCTGGCTGCGCCGGCGGCATGACGGATTTCTGGGGGCAAGTCTAAGTTTTGAAATGGTCGGAGTGGCCGGATTCGAACCGACGACCCCTTGACCCCGAGGAAATTGGGCGCAACGCGGATTTCTATTGAAAGTCATCGCGTTATGCGGTTTCCCCTTCCTAGTTCTGGACTTTTTTCGTGCGTTTTGTAGCAACTCCATCGCTGCGGCCACCTCTTCGTCCAGCACGTGGGCGTAGCGAGTGGTGGTCTTCCATTGCCGTCGAATATGGCGGGGCTCGCTGCAGGGCTGGTGATGGACATAGCATAGCAGTCGGCATGGCGCAGGCCGGATGAACTTAGGCGAGCGTCGCGCAATCCAACGTATAGGCAGCAACGCCATCACTACGACCGCGGCAGCGGCCGTATCCGGGGCGAAACGTTGATCATCATCTAAGCATCCACCAA
Organism: Mesorhizobium sp. M5C.F.Ca.IN.020.32.2.1; assembly: GCF_004023105.1. Taxonomy (NCBI): domain Bacteria; kingdom Pseudomonadati; phylum Pseudomonadota; class Alphaproteobacteria; order Hyphomicrobiales; family Phyllobacteriaceae; genus Mesorhizobium; species Mesorhizobium sp. M5C.F.Ca.IN.020.32.2.1. The sequence continues at coordinate 1,126 of NZ_RZSX01000813.1, forward strand.
ACGATGGCTGCACACAGCAAAAACACGAGCGCGGCGCCCGCGATCAACATACCTCTTCGCGTTCGCCACCTTGGCGGCTCAGCCGGCATAAGCCTGAACCGCTGGGCATGCTCCGTTGCGAGTTTCAGTAAGGCTGCAGCCGTTTCGCGCGGCGTCCACCCCTTCGCTTCCGAGGCGGTCACCAAGGCTGCAAATGCGACTTCCAAGGCGACTTCACAGTTGACGTCCCGATCTGGGCTGCCCTTTGGCAATATGGGTGGTTGCACGGCTTGGGACATGCACACAAAGCGGCTCGCGGATGAAAGGTTCCCGCGTTTCGAGCCCTTCACTTTCGAAGGTGGCCGCGCAGGTCGAATTCCCCGACAGTGTAGCATTTCGTCTTCAGCAGCTGGTCGACGGGCCGCTGCGAAAGTTAGTGTCTCCACGCCTGGACACCATTCGCTCAAGGCCGGCCTGGTCGATCAGGTGTAGATCGCATTGGCGGGAGCGCCTGGCTGAACTGGATGCGAATGTCAGGCGGGAGATGCCGGCAAGGATGTCGCGGCGCTCTTGGAGCGCCATGTCGCGCAGGTCGTGGCCGTTGAGGTGCAGCAGATCGAAGGCGCGTGATGGCCTTGCGCAAGCCGTGAAATCCGACAGACCGGCATCATTGAGCACGATGCTCTCACCGTCGATGATGGCGCTGTCCACAGCCAGTGACTTCGATGCCGCTTTCTTCAACGATTATTTGCGACCGGTAGCCGTCGAATTTGACCTCATGAAGCCACACGCTACCCTCGGGAGGCTTCTCAACCGAGGTCGGCAGTAGTGGCGGGACAAACTTCAAACGCATGCATTGACTCGCAAAAACCGCGATTCATTTAGCATGCTCTTAATTAGTTCCGGAGAATTTTAACGAATCGTTGACCGCGCTGTCCCAGAATAGGACGGCGCGGTCAAACCCCCAAACTGGCTGCGCTGGCGGCTCCGGCAATTCGCCTTCCCGCGCCACTGTCGGAGCCGCTACCACACTCCTCCAAAATACCAGCAACGGTTGAATCAACTGTTACCGCACATGCTTTACAGTGCGCTTTCCCAGTCGTTAGACTTTGATGGAACAGGGCCTCGCCTTCACGGTTGACGCTGAGACAGTCCATCTCAGCGAGGAACCATGGAAGCCCAAGAGAACATCGGCAACGCCTGGGCCGCACTCAAATCGAGGTGAGAAGGTCGCGCATCTTTTTCCGCCCGAAGACGGTGAGTAGGTGAGGGATCGACCGTCTGGCGACCGAAGAAGTCGCAGCCCATAGACTCGGATCTCGGCGTCAGCTCCGCGTCGAACCTAGCGACGCATGGAAATCGCCCGTCACCCGCATGGGTGGCAGGCTCAATAGAAAGGATACGCATTTCGGGTTCCTAGAGAGTTACGCAGGCTAGATTCGGAGTAGCCGAGGCGCACGAATGCAGAACATTCGGGCTTTCACTTCGGGACTTTTTCGGGACTCCGGGTTCCGAAAACGGGCGATTTGCGTCTTTCGTTGCGAAAATGGAAAAGGCGCCAGAAGGCGCCTTCAATAAAACTAGGGATCTCAATGAGCGGCCGCACCAAGCGCTCGGCATGGACTGTCCGGCACAGCACTACGCGCCGTCACCGCACACCTACACTGGCCTGCCTGACCTCGATTATCCGTTCCACGACAAGGCCGTCACCGTCACC
>NZ_RZSX01000814.1:0-2816 GCF_004023105.1 Mesorhizobium sp. M5C.F.Ca.IN.020.32.2.1
GTGCGGTACTCGCCCTCGACAAGCAGGGCCGCGAACAGGTGCCGATCACCGGCGAGAATGCCCGTCAGTTTCTCGAACTCTGGAAGGAAAAGGACCTCAAGAGCTGGGCGACCATGCAGCCGAACTGGCTCGGCGCCTTCGCCGCCTACACCGCCGTCCAGGCGCTGGAGGGCAAGGATGTGCCGGCTTTCGTCAAGATCCCGCTGCCGGTGATCGACAATTCCAACATCGATCAGTACCTCGGCCGGGCGGCCGATTTTCCGGCCGACGGCTACATCTATTCGCCCTACGACGAGGAACTGTTCAAGAAGCTGCTGGCTGAACAATAAGCCTGAAAGGTCGCAGAAATTGGTGGCCACGGCTCCGCTTCTTGCCGCGCGGGGGGTGTCGAAGTCCTTCTTCGGCAACCCCGTCCTGCGCGACGTGTCCATCGCTCTCCAGCCGGGCCGCGTGCATGCGCTGCTCGGCGAGAACGGCGCCGGAAAGTCGACGCTGATCAACCTCTTGTCCGGTGCCTTGCGCCCGGACGGGGGGGCGATCGAGGTCGATGGGCGCCCGGTGTCGCGCATGACTCCCGCCTATGCGCAACAGGCGGGGATCGCGGTTGTCCAGCAGGAACTCAGCCTGACGGCCAGCCTCTCCATTGCCGAGAACATCGGCCTTGGCGCCTATCCGCGCCGGTTCGGTTTGCTCGACTATCCCGAACTCGCCGGGCGGGCCAGGGCAGCATGCGATCTTGTCGGGCTTCACGAACCGCTCTCGATACCGGTCGGACATTTGTCGCTTGGCCGCCGGCAGATGGTGGAGATAGCCAAGGCGCTTTACCGCCGGCCGCGCGTGCTCATTCTCGACGAACCCACTTCGTCGCTTTCGGCAACCGAAACGAAAGTCCTGACGGAGTTGCTGGAGAGGCTGCGCGGCGAGGGCATCGCTATTCTCTACATTTCGCACCGGCTGAACGAAGTCATGGCGCTGTGCCAGCATGTCACTGTCCTGAAGGATGGCACCTGCACGGCGGACCGCACGCTGGAAGGAACCGACGCCAGCGGACTGGTACGGCTGATGGTCGGCCGCGACCCCGGCGACCTCTTTCCGCATTGGCAGCCTTCGGCATCGGCTGCCAGCGCCATCTCGGTTCGCAATTTTTCGGCCGGCCTGATGCGCGATGTCGATCTCGACATCAGGACGGGCGAGGTGCTCGGCATCGGAGGCCTGGTTGGGCAAGGGCAAGAAGATTTGCTGCTCGGCCTCTACGGTGCCATTCCGGCGAGGACGGCATCCGCGACCGTCAACGGTGCTTCGGGTCTACCCGCCGGTGTGCCGAAGGCCAACGCGCTTGGCCTCGCCTATGTCCCGGCCGACCGCAAGCGGGAAGGCCTGCACCTGATCCATTCCATCATCACCAACATGATGCTGCCCGCTTTCGCAAGACTGCCGGCGCTGAAGCTGCGCAGCCGCCGTGCCGAGCGTGAGACGGCAAGAGGTCTCGCCGTCCAGCTTGCCATCAAGGGCGACCTCGGCCGGCCGGCACAGGCCCTGTCGGGCGGCAACCAGCAGAAGGTCGCGCTGGCGAAATGGATGCCGCACGACCCGCTTGTGCTTCTCCTCAATGACCCGACACGCGGCGTCGATGTCGAGACCAAGCGCGAAATCTATATGATGCTTCGCAACTTCGCCGCCGCCGGCAAGGCGGTCGTGCTGCTCAGTTCCGACACACCCGAACTGGTGCACCTTTGCGACCGCGTCGCGGTGGTCCGGGAGGGCCACATCGTGGCCATGCTCGAGCGCGGCGCACTGAGCGAGGAAGCGATCGTTTCCGCCGCGATGGGCGCCGAACAGCGCAAGGTGGCGGCATGAGTACGGTGGGCTCCTCAAGGCAAACCGGCGCTCTCTACTGGCCGGTTCAGCTGCGCCGCAATGTCGGCGTGCGGGGCCTGTTCGCCGTGGTCATGGCATTCCTCGTCGCCTATGGCGTCCTCTTTCCTGGCCTCTTGACCGGTTCCGGCTTCGCCAAATTCACCCAGAGCTGGTTTCCGCTGGCGCTGGTCGCCATGGCCCAGGCGATCCTCATGCTTACCGGCGGCATCAGCCTAGCCATCGGCGCAATGGTCAGCCTGGGCGCGGTGATCGCCGCGACGATAATGACTGGGCCGCTGGGCGTAGCCGGCGGTGCCGCTGCGGTGGCGCTGACCGGCCTCGGCATCGGTGCCGCGACCGGGTTGATCGTCGTAAAACTTCGGTTGCCGGCGATCGTGGTGACGCTCGCCGGCTCCTTCATCATCGGCGGTGCTGCGCTGCTCATCCTGCCGAGACCCGGCGGCGCCATTCCGGAGTGGCTGTCGGACCTGCTTGCCGGCAACACGCCCGCGGCCTTCGTGCTGCTGGTGCTCATCGTCCTTCTGTGGAAGCTCTATCTCGCCACGCCGCTTGGTTTAAGCCTCTATGCCGCCGGCGAGAATCCGGTCGGCGCCTACCGCTCCGGCGTGCCGGTCGACGGTGCCCGGATCGCCGCCTACGCGATCAGCGGTCTGCTTTGCACAGGCGCCGGCCTGTTCGTCGCCGCGCAAACGGGTTCGGGCGATCCGGTCATCGGCACGGCGTTCACGCTGAATTCCATCGCCGCCGCCGTGCTCGGCGGCATCGGTTTCCTCGGCGGGCAAGGCACGATGCGCGGCGCTCTTGCCGGCAGCCTGCTGCTCAGCCTGATGATCAGTGTCATGTTCTTCCTCGGCTTCACGCCGGTCGCCCAGTATGTCGCCCAGGGCCTCATCATCATCGGGGCGGTCGCCATCCCGCAATTCCGCAAGGTGCAGCAA
>NZ_RZSX01000815.1:0-2811 GCF_004023105.1 Mesorhizobium sp. M5C.F.Ca.IN.020.32.2.1
TCCCTGGACACGGCGGACGAAAGCGCGGCGACCACTTTGTCGAAGAACACCGAGCCGCCGGCCGTGACGACCAGCGGCGCAGCGCCGCCGACGCGGGCGCGAAGCCGCAGCAACATGTCGGCGGTCATCGCCAACAAGTCGGAGATCACCTCCTCGGCGCGGCCGGAGTCGGGTTGCGCCGCGGCACCTTCGTAGGTTGCGACACCGGCAATCAGCAGCCGTCCGCCGGCTGCATCAACTGCATCGGCGATCGCCTCAGCTTCGCCAGTAGTCCGCGCGCCTGCCCTCCCCGCACCGAGTTCGACGAGCACGCGCAACGGCGGCAGCATCGCATTGGACCGCCAGGCTTCGGCGAGCGCATTCACGGCGACGGCAGAGTCGGCGAAGACGAAGAGCTCGACGCTTGGCCAGGCGCCAACCAGCGCGGCGAGCCGGTTCGCACCGCCTGATCCACCAACCTCGTTGGCGATGATCAGCCGTGTGAGGCCGGCCCTGAGCATCACCGCGGCTTGTCTGATATCCGCGACGGTCGTGCCCCATGCTCCGGCCTCTACCAACGATCGAGCAAGGTCCGGCGCCATCGGGGTCTTGGCATGCGGCGCGATCATGGCACCATGTTCACCTGCATAGAGCAGAAACAGGTCACGATTGGCGATGAAGGCCTCCTCGTCGAGGGTCAGCACCGGCAGCGACATGCGCCCATCAGCCGGATGCCAGCGCTCAGATGCGACAAGGCTGCTGTCCAGCCCGAAGGTGCCGGGCGGCACGCCGCGGATGCAATCATCGAGCAGGAACTTTTCACGGGTCGCGAGCGACGGTACGGGTGAGTTTTCGGTCATCCGATGCTAGTCCTTTCGCCTTCGCAGGATGAAGTCCGGATCGATTTCCGATGCCGGCCACAGCATGAGAGAGATGCGTGCCAAAGCTTTACTCCGGACCGATCATCGATGCCCACCATCATCTTTGGGATCTCGGCCTCGGCCGGCACCCCTGGCTCGCTACAACGGCTGGCGAACGCGGCGCCCTGGGCGAGGTTGGCCCCTTGCGGCGAAACTATCTTCCAGAGGATTATTTGCGCGACGCCAGCCGGCACAATGTCGTCGCCACCATCCATGTCGAAGCCGGTTGGGCCGGGGATGACTGCGTCGGCGAAACGCGGTGGCTTGAAACGCTCGACAAGTCGCGTGGCGTGGCCGCCCGTTACGTCGTTCACGTCCCGCTGGCGAACCGCCATGCGCCGGCGCTGGTCGAGGCGCAGGCGGCATTCGACCGTGTCGTCGGCGTGCGCGATATACTGAGCTGGGATCCTGACCCCGCCCGCCGTTTCGCTGCCCGTGACGGCATCATGGACGATCCGGGCTGGCGGGCCGGCCTGTCCCTGCTTGCCGGCCATCGGCTGGTTTTCGATCTGATGGTGTTTCCGCGCCAGCTCGCCGGTTCGGCGCGCCTTGCAGCGGCCTATCCGGACCAGTTCTTTGTCCTCAACCACTGCGGCAGCCCGATCGATCGCGATTCCGACGGAATGCGGGCGTGGCGCGAAGGAGTTCGGCGTTTGTCCCAGTGTGACAACGTCGCCATCAAGATATCGGATCTGGTCGCCTACGATCATGACTGGACGCTCGACAGCCTGAAGCCGGTTGTCATGCATTGCATAGACTGTTTCGGCACGCGGCGCGCGATGTTCGGCAGTGACTTTCCGGTGGCCGGTCTGCACGCGTCGTTCGATGCGGTATATGACAGCTTCAAGGCCATTGCCTGCGAGCTTTCCGCAGACGAGCAGACGGCGCTGTTCTTCGGCAATGCAAGGCGCATCTACCGGCTGGACGGTATGTCATCGGCGGGCCTGCTCCCTGCCTGAGAGAAGCAGCAGCCCAAGGATCAGCGAACCGAACAGAATGCTGCGCCAGCCGGGCGATGCGTTGACGACGGTGATCAGAGCCGTGATTGTGACCAGCAGGATGGCGCCGGGGATGGTGCCGGCATAGGTGCCGAGCCCGCCAAGGATCGAGGTGCCGCCGAGAACCACGGCGGCAATCGAGGCGAGGAGATAGGGATCGCCGATCCCGACATAGCCCTGTCCGTTCATGCCGAGCACCAGCACGCCCGCAAGCCCTGAAGTGAAGCCGCTGATGCCATAGACCGCCAGGGTGGTCGAGGCGACGGGAACGCCGGAGAGTGCCGCGGCGAGTGGGTTGGCGCCCATGGCGAAGAGCCGAGCGCCGAAGGATGTGGCATGCATTGCGGCCAGAACGATCACGGAGACGGCCACCCACAAGAGCACGCCTGCGGGAATACCGGCCGGCCGCGCATTGCCGAGCCATCGAACCAGCGGGTTTTCGGCGGTCACGGCGCTGCCGCCGGCGATGATGATCAGCAGGCCCTGCAGGAATGTCGCCATTGCCAGGGTCATGATCATCGGATGAACGCGCAACAGCGCCACGCCTAGCCCGTTCACCAGGCCGATGGTCGTCGTCAACGCAAGGACGGCAAGGACGGCGGTGAGCCCGGTCGGATCCGCCTGCCACGACAGCAGCGGCAGGCTGACGGCGCTCACTGTGACGATCGCCGCGACGGAAAGGTCGATGCCGCCGGCGATAACTACAAAGGTCTGGCCCGTCGCAACCAGGCCGATGACCGCGGCCAGTTCGACCAGATAGCGCAAATGGCCATAGGCGCCGAAGCCACGCGAAGCGAAGCTCGCCGCGATCCACACCCCTGCTACGATGGCGACCGTGAGGAAGGGCCGGCTGCGCAGGATTGTCAGGGCGCGTCTGCCGCCAACGGTCTCTTTCCATGCTGTCATTGCTGCAC
>NZ_RZSX01000816.1:0-2806 GCF_004023105.1 Mesorhizobium sp. M5C.F.Ca.IN.020.32.2.1
CGATCTTGTCGGCCATGGTCATGGCCTCGATCTGGTCATGGGTGACATAGACCGTCATGGTCTTCAGGCGCTGATGCAGTTCCTTGATCTCGGCGCGCATCTGCACCCTGAGTTTGGCGTCGAGATTGGACAGCGGCTCGTCGAACAGGAAGACCGCCGGATCGCGCACGATCGCCCGGCCCATGGCGACGCGCTGGCGCTGGCCGCCGGAAAGCTGCCGGGGATAGCGCTCCAGCAGCGGCACCAGCCCCAGGATTTCGGCGGCGCGCTTAACGCTGGCAGCGCTTTCGGCTTTCGAAACACCCTTGAGCATGAGCGAGAACGCCATGTTCTCGGCGACGGTCATGTGCGGGTAGAGCGCGTAGTTCTGGAAGACCATGGCGACGTCGCGTTCTTTTGGCGCAACGTTGTTGACGACACGCTCGCCAATCGCGATCTGGCCGCGCGAAATCTTTTCCAGGCCAGCGATCATCCTGAGAAGGGTCGATTTTCCGCAGCCCGACGGCCCGACCAGCGTGACGAACTCGCCGTCGTCTATATCGACGCTGACGCCGTGGAGAATTTCGACGGTTCCGAATGATTTGTAGACATCGCCAATTGCGACAGACGCCATCGATTTCCTCCCGAATGCTTCCTGCGACGTCTTCGAAGGAAACCGCTTTCCTAACTGGCCGCGGCAGCTCCCAAAGTTCCTCCCTGGTCACGCGCGATGATGAAACGGTAGCGCTACCAGACTGCCCTGTAAAGCGCCTGCGTCACAAGCACTCTTCTTCGTTGGTCCTGATCGTGTTTGTTCCCGGTGGAATTGAAATCTGCCATGTCCGGGATCCTGGCAGGAAAATGACTTGCCCAGCCCCAGCCCTTGAAAACGGAGGTGCGAGAAGTCATCAGTAAACGACACCAGCCTAATCGGAAACTTCGGTTTGCGGCCGGTCCCGGCCGTCGGCGAGCTCGTCGTGCCATTTGCCGTCGGCGTCCTCGTACTGGATGCCGTCCGTGGTGCCGGCGACCTGCTGTTCGGCCGAAGCGATCTCGGCCGCGCGGAGCGCGTCCTCGTGGGTAGGGAACGTTTCTGAGAATGTCGAGCCGACCTTGTAGGCCCAGCCCCCGTCATGCTCGACGATCTTGTAGGTCAGCTTCGCCATGAAATCCTCCAGTGGGAAAAGCTCCGTCTGCTCAATGCAGTTTGCTGCTTTGGGGCAGTTTGCCTTCGGGCAGCCTGCCGTCGGACAATCTCTCGTCGGGAACCAGCACGTCCGATTCCTTCGCGGCTTCGACCAATGCGCGGCGCGCATCCGCCGTCGAACGATAACCCTCCAGCACTTTTAGGCAAGTGTCGAGAGCATCGCGATGCCGGGGACCACGATTGAGCGGCCAGACCGTCATCAGGCACTCCGCCGCTTCCTGGGTGCTGCGGATCTCACGGTATTTGCCGACATGGCCAAGTTCGACCACCACCGGCTTTTCAAAAGGCTTGTTGTCCATCATCGCCGCCAACGCGGAGCGGCCGATTTGGTTGCACGTCCCTCCGCGTAAAGGTCTCAAGGGTCTCAATCATTGGGGTCGCAATCATTGGGGTCGCGGTTATTGGGGCAGCAGCCATTGGAAATGGCCGCTCAGCCCGCCGCCTTCATCCAGTGCTGCATCGTCGTCACCGAGCGGGCAAGCTGCGGCGCCGGGTGGATCGTCTCGCCGAATGTGGCGGCGGCGCGCCACGCCCAGCGCGGATCGGCGAGAAAGGCGCGGGCCAAAGCCACCATGTCGGCACGGCCCTGGGCGACGATCGCCTCGGCCTGCTTCGGATCGTCGATCAGGCCGACGGCCCGGGTGGGGATGTCGGCGCCGTTGCGCACGGCTTCCGCCAGATGCACCTGGTAGCCCCGACCTGTCGGCAGCTTCTGCAGGGGCGAATTGCCGCCGCTCGAGCAGCAGAGATAGGCGACGCCCGCTGCCTTCAGCGCCTTGGCCACTTCGATCGCGTCCTCGACATCGAAGCCGCCATCGACCCATTCCTTGACCGACAGGCGCGCCCCGAGCATCAGCTTGGGCACTGCCTTCCTCACCGCCTTGGCGATCTCGACGACAAAACGCATGCGGTTTTCCAGCGAGCCGCCCCAGCGGTCGGTGCGCTGGTTGGAAAGCGGCGACAGGAACTGGAAGATCAGATAGCCGTGTGCCGCATGCAATTCGATGAAATCGAAGCCGGCCCGCTCGGCCCGCCTTGCCGCCTCGGCGAAGCGTTCGATGATGTGCAGTATCTCCTCATCCTCCAGCGCCCGCGGCACCTGCCAGCCCGTGTCGTAGGCGATTGCAGAGGCGGACACGATCGGCCAGGGATCCTGATCGGCACCGAGCGGCCCGCCGCCTTCCCAAGGCTTCCGGTTAGATGCTTTGCGGCCGGCATGGGCAAGCTGCGTGCCGAATTTGGTGCCGGGGGCGGCGACGCGCTTGGCGGCATCCAGCGCGCGCCGGGCGGCTGCCTCGTTGTCGTCAGAGTAAAGGCCGAGGCAGCCATGCGAGATGCGGCCGCGCCGCTCGACGTCGGTCATCTCGACGGTGACCATGCCGGCGCCGGACATCGCCAGGTTCATCCAGTGGTACAGGTGCCAGTCGCTGGCCGAACCGTCATCGGCGGAATACTGGCACATGGGCGCGATCGCGATGCGGTTGGGAAAGGCGAGGCCGTCAAGCGTGATCGGCTGGAAAAGGGATGTGGTCATCAAAAAACTCCGGGGAGGGGCTGTCGCTATTTAGGCAGTGGATTGCGCCTGCGCCATACACGAGGCGGTGAAGCGCGCCCCTGGAC
>NZ_RZSX01000817.1:0-2805 GCF_004023105.1 Mesorhizobium sp. M5C.F.Ca.IN.020.32.2.1
GTACCGCTGCAGCGGGGCCACGAGCAGCGACTCGAGCCATGCGCCACGCTGCAGGACCTCGATTTCGGGCCAAGCCTCGAGCCCGCAACTCGCCTTGCTTCTCGGAAATCATAAGGCTTTGTGGGGCGGTTAAGCAGCGCGATATGGCCGCGGCGATACGAAGTTTTCATCTTTACCCTGTTCAGACGGTCAGGCTGCCTTCGCCGCCGGCTTGGCTGCCTTGACACGGGTTATACTGCGGCGACCGTCGACGCCGATCGGAACGTCACCGTCAACCGTAGCGCGACGCACAACCCGGTGCTGGTCGCCATAGTCGTTGACCGCATAATGCTGGGTAGCACGGTTGTCCCAGATAGCGACGTCGCTTACTTGCCAGCGCCACCGCACGGTATTTTCCGGGGCAGTGACGTAGGACTGGAACACCTCGTAGAGTTTGGCGGAATCGCTCTTGGAAAGGCCGACGAGGCGCTGCACGAAATTGCCGAGCAGCAGCGACTTCTCCCCGGTTTCGGGATGGACGCGCACGACCGGATGCTCGGTCTCGTAGATCGTCGATGTGAAGACTTCCTCGAAGTGCCTCTTCTCTTCGGCTGTGGCGCGCGGGCGCACGGCTGCGTAGTCGTAGGCATTGCTATGAATAGCCCACAGATTGTCCGCCAATATTTTGAGCGGCGCCGGCAGATTCTCGTACGCGGCGTGCGTGTTGGACCAGATCGTGTCGCCCCCCGCCGCCGGAATGACGACGCCACGTAGGACCGAGAATTTCGGATAGGCATCGACGAAAGTCACATCGGTATGCCACTGGTCTGCCCTGCCACCGCCACGGCCGGAATCGAGATTGAGGATTGAGGCCGTGCCGGCTGCCGGCCCCTGCGTGGGATGAGGTACAAGGTTACCCAGACGCCGCGCGAACAATTCCTGCTCCGCATCGTCGAGGTGCTCCTGGCCGCGGAAGAAGATCACCTTGTGTTTTAGAAGAAGCTGGTTGATGGCTGCTATCGCTGCGTCCGAAAGGTCTCCGCCAAGGCGAACGCCTCTGATTTCAGCTCCGACACGGCTGGTCAGCGGTACAACGTCGGAGTCAAGAATGGTCCGGTTGACAAGGACTGGATTGCTCATGGGTTCTCCTGTTTGATCTTGAAAGGGATAGCAAGTCACATCCGGCCAGCGGATGTCCGCGCTGCGTTGAAAAGTCTCATCGCTAGTCGACAGAGCTATCGAACAGGATAATTGACGTAAACTATAGAAAGAATGTTCTAATTTAAACTGGCTCGACGAAAGAGCAGTCTCCGTTGCTCCGGTCTCGGTGTTGAGTTCTCTAAGGCTGCGCCACACCTTGGTCCCCACGCCGGCATATGATCTCATTGTGCAGCCCCGTGCTCGCACGCCCCGTACTGGCGAAACTAATTGCAAGCTGCTGCAACACGCCCCCCTGGCGGCCTGCACCGAAACGACGACAGGGGTGCATCTGATTAGCCGTGAACCCAGGTCTCAAAAACCATCCGGCGTGACGAGCGGACGCACCGCACGTGTGACACCCGCCTTGTGGGGCAGGGTTGCCTTTCTCAATCCCGGCGTTGGTCGACGTCCCAATGAGCAGCAAGCTATTATCGGCCGCCGAATCTTAGTGGCTTCGTCGAGAGCCTCAATCAACCAAGCGGCGAAAGCCTCGCTAGAGTCTCGCCCGCCTGTCGCTATGAAGCAGTTGCAGGCAGCGCTGCTTCAGGCGCATGAACTCGCCCGATGCAATGATTTCCGTTGCCCTGGGTCTTTCGAAGGGCACTGTTTCGATTCCCTTCTTCTTCGGCGCGCGGCTTGATGCCGACATACGGTTTCTTGACCTGCCGCCTGAACGGCTGCCGAAGCGGGTGCCCCGCCAGCGACCCCGACAATCCACTGTTCCGCAACTGCTGAAGAGCCGACTGCGCTCGCATCCCGATGCTGCGCAACGGCACTATGCCGACATTCTGGAGACCGCAGCCGCATGAGCCTCGAGATGTTCCGCCGACCGTCGACAAAGGCGTCCTCTCGCCTGCGTCCGCCATTTGCGTCAGTGCTCGATCTGATTGGGGAGACGCCGGTCGTCGAACTGAAGAGCTTCGATACCGGCAGGTGTCGTCTCTTCGTCAAGCTCGAAAGCCAGAATCCCGGCGGATCGATCAAGGATCGCATTGCGTTGTCGATGATCGTTAATGCCGAACAGCGTGGCCAGCTCGCGCGGGGCGGTACAATCATCGAAGCGACCGCTGGCAACACAGGGCTCGGCCTGACCTTCTGGCGGCACGAAGCGCGTGATCGCGTGTCCAAAAGCTGACAGCGTCAGACAAATGTCAGGTTCATTACAACCAACATCTGGGCACTGTCGAGGTTTTTCGAAGCAATGGGCGCTAACTGCGCGCTGAGCGCGTTGGCATGGTTTTTGAGACTGAGTGACTGTGACTGCACTCAATGGGGCAAGACGAGCGATCCGCTCCTCCCTGAACCCGTGTGCCGTCTCTGAGAGGAAACCAGCTCGTGCAGAAACCTTTGGAAATAGCTTTGGACCGCAACGTGGTATTGCAGATGGAGTCCCCGGCTCCTTCGATTAAAGTCGAGAACTGGCTGCGTGGCGAGCCCCTCACCAGCTTTGAGCCCGGCAAAGTGTGCATAGTCGAATTTTGGGCAACTTGGTGCGGCCCATGTGTGGACGGGATGCCCCATCTGATCCAGCTGCAGGAGAAATACAAGGACAACGGCGTTGAGATCGTCGGAGTCGCGGCTTCTGAAGACGCTCCAACGGCCGACGAGGCCCGAAGCACGTTGGAC
>NZ_RZSX01000818.1:0-2805 GCF_004023105.1 Mesorhizobium sp. M5C.F.Ca.IN.020.32.2.1
CTTCAAAGGTCGTGTTAACGGTGACAACGGCGCGATCGACATCCGGCAGTTCGCGGACTTCGACACCGTAGAAGGCAGCAAGGCCGGCGACCGCGATCAGCGTGTTCAAGACCAAGGCCATCACCGGCCTGCGGATGAACAGTGCGGTGAAGCCTGTATCGCTGGCGGCGTTGTTGGTTGCAGTCATCAGCCGTCGGCGTCCGCGGCGCGCTGTTCTTCGCCGGCGATGCGGACCGCGCTGCCTTCGCTGACGCTCTGGGTGCCTTCGGTCACCACCATGTCGCCGCTGACGATCGGGGCATCGATCAGCACAGTCTCGGTGTTGCGCTGGATGATGCGCACGGCCACCCGCTTGGCCTTGCCGTCCACGATGGCCCAGATATAGGCACCGTCCGAACCCCACTGGATCGCCAGCGGACTGACCGCCGGATAGCTGTCGCCGGGGAATTTCATGGAGATCTGGAAGGACATGCCGGCACGCAGCGAATCGGCCGGGTTGGCGATCTTTGCCTTGACCAGAAGGGTACGGCTGGCTTCATCGATGTGGTTGTCGATAGCGGAAACCGTACCGGTATAGGCTTTGTTGGGATTGGCGATCGGCGTTGCCGACAATTGCGCGCCGATCTTGACGGCGGCGGCGAAGCGCTCCGGCACCCAGAATTCGACCAGTATGCTGGAGCGGTCGTCGAGGGTGGCGACCGCCGACTGGCTGGTCACATAATTGCCGGCGGCAATCGGCAGGATGCCGACCACGCCGGCAATCGGCGCGATGATCGAGCGGCGCTGCAAGGCCAGTTCCGCATCGCGAAGCGCCAGCTTGGCATTGGCCAGCACCACTTCGGCATCGGCAACGGCGACCGCTGTCGCAGCGTTGGAAGCCCGCAGCGATTTGACCCGGTCGAGCTTGGCCTGCGCGTCCTGCAAAGCAACTTTGGCGCGGTCCTGTGCGATCACCTCGGTGTCGGAATCGAGGGTGGCGATCACCTGCCCCTTTTCGACATGGGCGCCGGACTCGACCAGGAATTCGACGAGGCGGCCGGAACTGTAGGGGTTGACCGTCACCGAGGCGTTGGCGCGGCCGGTGCCGATCGCCTGCAGGCGATCGTTGATGATGGCGGCGGCTGCCGGCAATGCGACGATAGTCACCCGCTGACCGGCGGCGTTGCTGCTGCCTGCTTGCCCGGCGTTATCGACGGCGCCCGTTGGTGGCGTTGCGGCATAAGCCCAGTCGATGCCCCAGCGCGCCAGCACATCCGGCGCGCCTGGAAAAAAGCGAACCCAGGCGGCCGCAGCCGCGACGAGGATCACAAGTGCAAAAACGATCTGTTTCCAGGTGGCCATCGGCGCTCCGGTTGGCAAATATACCGCCTACGGTTCCCAAGGTGAAGTAGACGCGACGGCGCACTCCGACCCGCAGGATGACTCGTCGATATCAAAGCTTTATGGCAATTCTCCCGCTCGCTTGCACATTAAATCGGTGTAACGTTGATAGGGGCTACGCTCGGTCAAAACCGGATCAGCCGGCTGCCGCCAAAGGGGTGGTGCGCAGGATCGGCTTCAGATGTGGCTCGCTTTGCTGTCAATCATCTTCAAATCGAGCCGCGGAATGAGAAAGTCCAAGAATGCTTTAACTTTGGGGGGCTGAACGCGGCCTCCAGGCCGGATCGCATAGAGCGTTGGTTCGGGCCCCGCCCACTCGGGCAGGACACGAACCAGTCTTCCGGCGGCAACGTCCGACTTGACGCGCACATGGTTGGTCATGAACAGGCCAACTCCCTCCAGCAGGAAGCCCTGAAGCGCCTCTGGATCGCTGGCGACGGCCACTGCTCGCACTTTGAACTGGGACCGCTCGCCGCCGCTCGACAGGGGCCATTCTACTGCCGGACGATTGAAATAAAACTCTGTCAACAGACAGGCATGTTCTGCCAGTTCCGCTGGATGCTGTGGCGTTCCTGCGCGTTTTAGGTAGGTCGGGGCTCCATAGATGCCCATCGGCAATGCGCCGAGCCGCCGAGCCGTGAGCGTGGAATCGGGCAGGATGCTTTCCTGGAGCCGGAAAGCGACGTCGATCTCCTTGGTGACAAGATCGACGACTTCGTGCCCAAGAAGCAATTGCGGGAACACCTCTGGATAGAAGCGGCGAAACTCGGTGAGCAGCGGCGCGAGGACGCGAGTTGCCAGCCAGTAGGGGGCTGTAATCCGAAGCCACCCGCGCGGATGTTGCTGCAACTCCGCCACTGCGTTCTCCGCATCTTCCAGATCCTTCACCACTCGCTCGCAGTGCTGGAAATAAACCGCTCCCGCTTCAGTCAGCTTCAGGCTGCGCGTTGTCCGATTCAGCAGTTGTGTCCGCAGTCTGGATTCCAGCTCCTGCACCTTCCGGCTGACCCGTGTCTTCGGCACCTTGAGCACGCGCGCCGCCGCTGTGAAGCTGCCCTCCTGCACCACTTTTACGAAAGCGACCGTGTCGCTGAAGTCGCGCAGCATATGAGTTCTCCAGAAAGATTCGGATTGTCTCTCATTTTGAGACATTGATGTCCGAATCCGCTCGATAAACAAGCGCTATCCTCCAGGGTAGATCCTGATTGTCCTATCAGCATCAATCCAACTGGAGAACTACCATGATAAAATCCCTAGCGATCGCCGTCGGTGCACTGACACTTTCGGCAACTGCTGCTGATGCACAGAGCGCGCCGCTCCGCAACGTCGTTCTCGTCCACGGCGCCTTTGCCGACGGAACTGGATGGCGAGGCGTCTACGACCAACTGACAAGTCGTGGCTATAAAGTCTCTGTCTCTTATACAC
>NZ_RZSX01000819.1:0-2805 GCF_004023105.1 Mesorhizobium sp. M5C.F.Ca.IN.020.32.2.1
GGCCAAGATCGGCACGTCCAGCTCTCGATCTGGACATCGAAAGTGCAGCATGACTGGCAGACAGGAGAAAATAGAGATGCGGCAATCAAGAAGGACGCAACGGACCAAAACGGCGCTTGTCGCCGGCGGCGCGGGTTTCCTCGGTTCGCATCTTTGCGAAACACTGCTTCAGACCGGGTACCGGGTGATCTGTGTCGACAATTTTCTTACCGGCCGGATGGAAAACATCGTCTCGATGATGGACCGTCCTCGTTTCCGGTTGATCGAGCAGGATATTTGCCGACCATTGGACCTTGCTGAGCCGGTGGACCGCATTTTCAACCTGGCGTGCGCCGCATCGCCGCCGCGTTACCAAGCCGATCCGGTTCATACCACGCGAACCTGCGTGATCGGAACGCTCAATCTGCTTGAGCTTGCCGCCCGAAATAATGCGCGCTTCCTTCAGGCATCGACAAGCGAAGTGTATGGCGATCCCGAACAGCACCCGCAAAGGGAAGACTATGTCGGTCATGTGAACTGCACCGGTCCTCGTGCCTGCTATGACGAGGGCAAGCGAACCGCCGAAACCTTGTGCTTCGATTATTTAAGAACCGAGATGGCCGACATCCGGGTCGCGCGCATCTTCAACACCTATGGTCCGAGGATGGATCCTGCCGACGGCCGGATTGTCTCGAACCTGGTGATGCAGGCTCTCGAGAAGAGACCACTGACGATATTCGGCGACGGGCTGCAGACCAGGTCGTTCTGCTATGTCTCCGATCTGGTTGACGGTCTGGTCCGTCTTATGGATGTCGATCCCAATCCGCGCCAACCGGTCAATTTAGGCAATCCCGGGGAATTCACCGTTCTTCAACTGGCTGGATTGGTGAGAGATATGACCCATAGCAACTCGGCCTTCAAATTCCTGGCACTGCCGCAAGACGACCCTCGCCGGCGGCAACCGGACATTTCCCGAGCAAAAACCCTTCTGGATTGGTCGCCAAAGGTGCCGCTCAGGCAAGGCCTGATGCAGACGATCAGCTATTTTATGGAGCTCGAAGCGAGTCGTAACGAGGATCGAATTCCCCCAATTGCGCCAAGCGTGAGGTCCGCTTCAGGCCGACTGCAAAACTTGCCGGCCTGAAGTCAGGGGGAGTTGTGCGCTCGGACATGGGCCATGTGAGACCGTGGCGCCCGAACGCGCGCTCTCACTTTTTGTCATTAAGGGAACATCCAGCCGAGCTCGCCGTTGGGCGAAGATACCGGCATGGAGAACCGACCCGTGCATCGAAAACGATCCGCCAAGGACATCGAGCAAATGGCCGAAAGGGAAACGGCTGCCTTTCTGAGACGTGCCTCGATCATCTACCTTGAATGCTGTGTGAGCCTGATGATGACGCACCTCGAGCGCGAGGAAGTGGCCACCATCCTCGAAAAGGAAGCGGATATGCTGCGACGGCTCGACTGAGGCTTGCGGCGCTTAGGCCCAGGCAGCCTCAAACAGCGCGCAGCTTTAATCGGCCATGGAGTTCGTGATTTTTCCAGGGTCGCAAGGAACATTCCCGGCAACTGGCAGTTCGGCGCGAGGAACTTATCTTCAACAGCGATGGCGGCAGTTTCGTGGGATCGAAAAAGGTACGGATTGGAATAGCCGGCGTCGGCAATTGCGCGTCTTCCCTTGTCCAGGGCCTCTCATATTATCGGGACGCCAGAGGTAATGAGCCGATACCGGGCCTGATGCATGCCGATCTAGGCGGTTATCATGTCGATGACATCGAGGTCGTCTGTGCTTTCGACGTCGCCAAGGGCAAAGTTGGGCGGGATGTGGCGGAAGCCATATTCAATGCGCCCAACAACACCTTCCGCTTTGCCGATGTCGAAGCAACCGGCGTTCGCGTCGAGCGCGGACCAACGCTCGATGGAATCGGCAAATATCTACGCGATGAAATCGAGGAGGCAGAAGAGCCGGTCGCGAATGTCAGCGCGCTGCTGCGGGAAAGCGGCGCTGACGTATTGGTCTCATATCTGCCGGTCGGCTCGGAAGAGGCTACGCGTTTTTATGCCGAATGCGCGCTCGAGGCCGGCTGCGCCTTCGTCAACTGCATACCGGTTTTTATCGCGTCGCGACCGGAATGGCGCCAACTCTTCGAACAGCGTGGCCTGCCGTTGATCGGCGACGATATCAAAAGCCAGGTCGGCGCGACGATCGTGCACCGGCTGCTCGCTAATCTGTTCCGCGAGCGCGGCGTCCGCATCGACCGCACCTATCAGCTGAATTTCGGCGGCAACACCGATTTCCTCAACATGCTGGAACGCGAGCGGCTGGAATCGAAGAAGATTTCCAAGACACAGTCCGTAACCAGCCAGCTCGATGTTCCCCTGGAGGCCGGTAACATCCATGTCG
Organism: Mesorhizobium sp. M5C.F.Ca.IN.020.32.2.1; assembly: GCF_004023105.1. Classification (NCBI taxonomy): domain Bacteria; kingdom Pseudomonadati; phylum Pseudomonadota; class Alphaproteobacteria; order Hyphomicrobiales; family Phyllobacteriaceae; genus Mesorhizobium; species Mesorhizobium sp. M5C.F.Ca.IN.020.32.2.1. Next base: position 2,384 of record NZ_RZSX01000819.1, read on the forward strand.
GCCCCAGCGACCATGTGCCTTGGCTTACCGATCGAAAATGGGCCTACATCCGCGTCGAAGGCACGACGTTCGGCGGCGTGCCGCTGAATGCAGAGCTCAAACTGGAAGTGTGGGATTCGCCCAACTCCGCCGGGGTCGTTATCGATGCTGTCCGCTGCGCCAAGTTGGCGCTCGACCGCGGCGTCGCGGGAGCGCTGACTGGCCCTTGCAGCTATTTCATGAAGTCGCCGCCCGAGCAGTTCACCGATGCCGAGGCACGCCTGCGCACGCTGTCTTTCATCGCCGGTAGGGACGAGCCGATGCTCGATGCCGCGGAATGACGACGACATTCTTTTTGATCCGCCATGCGGCGCACGACAATGTCGGCGCTTATCTTGCCGGACGCATGGCCGGAGTCTGCCTTGGCGACACCGGCAGGGCAC
>NZ_RZSX01000081.1:0-11941 GCF_004023105.1 Mesorhizobium sp. M5C.F.Ca.IN.020.32.2.1
GATCGACGCCGGCGGCGGCCACGCCGCCCTGACTTCGCAGCCTAGGCGCCGGAGGTGATCGACCAGCGCGGCGCCATCCTCGTCCTTCGGATGGATGACCAGGATCTTCGCCTGCCGCAGGTCGTTGAGAATGCGTTTGAGCGTTGCCGTCATTTAAAGCCAAGGCTCTTCGAAACGAGAGGAGGCGAGATAGGGGTCGGGCCGGATCGGCGCCTGCGACTGCCAGGCGATATCGAACTGCCCGGTGGCGTTGGCGATACCGATGCGCGGCGTCGACCAGACGTGGCGGTTTTCCTGGTCGAACATCATGCGTCCCTCCGGCGACGCATAGTCGACCTCGAGCGCTGCCTGTCCGAGGCGAAAGGTGTCGAGGGTTCCGGCCTTTTCCAGCGCGCGGGCGAACAGGTGGACCTGCGTATAAGCCGTCTGCGACCACATGGTCGCGGTCGTCCGGTCGCCGAACCGGCGGGCGAGCTCGCCGACGAAGCGCTGGTTCTCGCCGCTGTCGACGCTCGCCAGGTAAGGAGCCGCCAGCACATGGCCGGTGCAGTGCTCGGCGCCGATCACGCGGATCTCGCCTTCGGCCAAGGTCAGGCTGGCTATCGGCCGCCGTGTCCGATCGATGCCTGCCTCGGCATAGAGCCTGTAGAGGATCTGCGCGCTGCGCCCAATAACCGTCGAGAAGACGGCGTCCGGCGCGGCCTTCTCGATATCGGCCATCAGCCGGCGCATCCGGCGTTCGTCGGCATCGAGCGGCACATACTGTTCTTCGACGATCGTGCCGCCCTTGCATTCCAGGAGATCGCGCATGACCCGGTTGGATTCATGCGGATAGATGTAGTCGGACCCGGCCATGAACACGCGCGGTCCGTAGCGCTGCAGGATGAAGTCGGCCAGCGCGAAGGTATTCTGGTTGAGCGTGGCGCCGGTATAGAGGACATTCTCCGAATATTCGAAGCCCTCGTAGATCGAAGGATACCAGAGCAGGCCGTTGTAGCGCTCGACAATCGGCAGCACGGCCTTGCGGCTGCCAGACATCGAGCAGCCGAAGATGACGTTGACGTCGTCCTCGGTCAGAAGCCTGCGGGCCAGCGAACGAAACGCCTCGGGGTCGCTGCCCGGATCGTAGGTGATCGGCTCGATCTGCCGCCCCAGCACGCCGCCGCCGGCATTGATCTCCTCGATGGCCAAGGCGGTTCCGTAGAAATGCTCGCTTTCGGTGACCGAAGTGATGCCGCTGCGCGAAAAAAGGATTCCGACGCGCCATGTCCCGGCTGTACCTGTCACGGCAATCCTCCCTGAGCTTTTCCGGCAAAGGCCTATTGCACGCGAGGCGTCATGGCAATCGCCAGCGTGGTCGCTGGCTATCTCTGCTTTCAGGAAGCGGCAAAGGTGATCTCTCCGGCAGAGATAGAGGCATTGCCGCCCGGCAGTCTGGGCCGGAACCTGACCGTCCGTGATTGGGAGCCATATGGCTAAAGGGGCCGATCCGCTACCGCCCGAATACCGGAACCGCTCAGTTGTCCGGTTACGTCGCGTTTAGCTCTGCCATGTAAGGAATTCGGAAGCTGGAGGCCGCACGCTAATGTTGGACAACTACGAGGTCGACGGGTTTGGCGTGATCCACCAGATCGACTTCACACCGATCAAGTACGACAAGCAATACATTTCCTATTACGAGGACCTGAGTGACCGGACCATCAAGCTCGGATATCAGCGACTTGGCTGGGTGCTGGGAATCACCGGCCAAATTCCTCGGTCCGTCCTGGAGATTGGATATGGCACGGGCACGTTCGTCGAAGCCGCGAAAATAACCGGGGTCGCCGACTGCGCCGGCTGCGACATCGCCAGGTTTCCGCTGCCCAAGGGCGTCCGCTTTGTCGATTGGGATGAGGCTCTTGCCAGTTCGTGGGATCTCGTCGCCATGTTCGACGTGCTTGAGCACATCCCGGACCTGGGTTTCCTCGCCCGCCTTCAGGCCCGCTACCTGGCCGTCGCCGTCCCTTATTGCCGCTGGCGCGAGCTCGGCACCACCGGCGACGCGTGGTTCCGAACGTGGCGTATGCGTCTCCCCAACGAGCACCTGCACCATTTCGACCGTGACTCGCTGGTGGCACTCCTCGCACACAGCGGCTTCCAGTGCGTGACGCTGAACTGCTTCGAGGACGGGATTAGAATGCGGCCCGGCGAAGTGGGTCCGAATATTCTGTCCGGCTTCTTTAGAAAGCCATAGGCCAGTTTCCCCGTGGCTCGACCAAAGCGATAACGCTCGCGCTGTTTTCCCGCCCAAGCCGACTTGGTCCTTTCTCGTCCGGATTTGATCCTGACTGTGAGCAAACGGGCGAGTCAGGTAAGGTTTTGACGGATCGCTTTTCACTAAACTGCCGACGCTCAGCGCCAAACAATGAGCGTCCTAGTTGGGGTCGGAACAGGTAATCCGCATCACGTCAAAAGCTACCACCAGAGCTGGACTAGCCCGCGTTCGGCCGGAGAAGCAGCTGTTGTGATCGATCATCCGGGGAACATTTTCGTCAGCATTCAATTTAAGCAGAGAAGCTGGCTTGGAGCAGATCAATGGGCATTTTTTCCGACCTCGACAAAAAACTGACGGAAAATCTCTACGCGCACGGTAACGACCTCATCGATCCTGCTGCGGATCTGCCCGAGAGCGTCGAGGAACGGGTCGAACTGTTGATGCCGTTCGTTCAGGCCGAGGCTCGCGAACTGGTCCGATCGCAAATCCTCGGCCTCATTCACGAGTACAGGAATGAGGAGTCCGCCCCATCGAGTTAGGCGAGGATCGCCTCAACTTCCAGATTTCATGGGCTCGCCGCCTGATACGCGCTTCCCTGTCCATAATAGGTCTCCTGGTGCTTTCCTAATCCAGTCCTCGAGGTTTTTTCCGCGTTGCTGGACAGTGGCCGCGATCGTCTCTCGCGCATTCATACAGCTAATGCCCCACTGGACTGCCCAAATGATCGCGCAGGTCCGTCAGCGGTTCAGTTGACGCAACCATGATGTGCTCTATTTCAAGTTGCACAGCAGTCTTGCGGTCCGTTCGGTCGCTGGGAGGACAATGTGTGGAAGCAACGCTACAAGCGCGCACTGTAAATACCAGTAAACGTCGCGGTCTTCGACTTGACTGCCTGTGGTCACCATCACCCTTGAACAACTGCCTGGGAGACGTGTGTTTTCGCAGCGCCGGAACAACATCGACGCCATCGAGGAGACACGCGCCGAATAGGACGGCGATGGTCTCGTGGTTACCGCTACCGGAGACCGGGGCCCGATGAGAATTCTCGTTGTTGGCGCCACCGGCCTGATCGGCGCTTCGGTCTGTTCCCGCCTCGTTTCCGAAGGAAATGAGGTGGTCGGCATCGTCCGTAGCCCTCGGGCAAATGCAGCCCGCGACTGCAAATTGCTGGTGCTGGACATGGCGACCGCGCTACGCCCTGAAGATTGGCTGCCGCATCTGGCCGGCATCGATGCCGTCGTGAACTGTGCCGGCGTTCTGCAGGACAGCCCTCGCGAAAAGACCGGGCAAGTTCATCGCGATGCTGCGGCGGCTCTTTTTCTCGCCTGCGCGCGGGCCGGCGTTGCCAAGGTGATCCACTTCTCGGCAATGGGTGTCGATCGGGCACAGCCTTCGTCGTTCTCGGCGACGAAATATGCTGGCGATCAGGCCCTCATGGCACTTGATCTGGACTGGATAATCCTTCGCCCTTCCGTGGTGCTCGGCCGGCCTGTGTTTGGGGCCAGTGCATTGTTTCGCGGTCTGGCCTCGCTGCCGGTGCTGCCGTCAATGCCAGATACCGGCCGGCTACAGGTCGTGCAGCTCGAGGATGTGGTCTCGACGGTGCTCTTCTTTCTCAATCCCGGCAGTCCGTCTCGTATGGCGCTGGAACTTGCAGGTCCCGAACAGCTGACCATGGATGAGATTGTCGGCACTTTTCGCCGCTGGCTCGGCTGGGGTTCCGCAGCCAGGCTTGTCTTGCCGGGATGGGTTGCCCGATTTCTCTACCGCCTCGGCGATCTCGCCGCGGTGCTCGGCTGGCGACCTCCGATGCGCACTAATGCCGCCAGGGAGATCACGCGAGGGGCGGTCGGAGATCCATCGAACTGGACTTCCCTGACCGGCATACACCCACAAAGCTTGGCGCAGTTCCTCGCGCTCAATCCGGCAACGGTGCAGGAGAAATGGTTCGCCGGGCTTTATTTCGCCAAGCCTGCAATCTTCGTCGTCCTGCCGTTCTTCTGGATCATGACGGGGATTGTTTCGCTGACCACTGGCTACGGCAACGGCATCGGCCTCATGCAAAGCACGGGGGCTGGCATGTTGTCGGCGCCTGCCGTGATCGCCGGCGCTCTTGCCGACGTCGTCGTCGGCGCACTCATAGCCTGGCGGCCAACGGCGCGAAAAGGCGTCTACGCCGGCATCGCGCTCTCGCTCTTCTATCTAATCGTGGGCACTTTCCTGCGCCCGGACCTGTGGAACGAACCGCTTGGGCCGTTCCTGAAGGTCTTGCCGATCATCGTCCTTCACTTCGTTGCATTGGCAATCCTGGAGGAGCGCTGATGCTCTATTTCGTGCTGAAGTACCTGCATGTCATCGGTGCCAGCGTGCTGCTTGGCACGGGCGCCGGCATTGCCTTCTTCATGCTTCTCGCCCACAGGACCGGCAATGCAGCAACAATTGCGGCAGTGGCGCGCATCGTAGTGGTCGCCGACTTTCTCTTCACGGCAACTGCCGTCGTGGCGCAGCCGATAACCGGCGTCGCGCTCGCCTGGCTGGCGGGTTACTCGCTCTCCGAAGGCTGGATCGTGCTTTCCATCGCGCTTTATATCATCACCGGTGTGTTCTGGCTGCCGGTGGTATGGATGCAGATGGAGATGCGCAATCTGGCGTCCGAAGCCGCCAAGGCGGGAGACCCGCTGCCGGCCCGGTATATCAGGCTTTTCTGGCTGTGGTTCGCCTTTGGCTTTCCCGCCTTTGCTGCCGTCCTCGGGATTTTCTGGCTGATGATCGCGCGGCCGGCGATCGAGTGGTAACGCCTTGCCGCGGCAGATGTCGCGCCTTTCGATTTCGGCGCTGGAACATCTTTCCCATGAGTGCGTTCGGCGCGGATGGATCAATCCGTGCGCAAACGCCGACATTCAGCCTCATCCGCGACTGAAGCGGATGTTCTCATTGTTGGCGGCGGACCTGCGGGGCTGGCCGCCGCTATCTATCTCGGCAGGTTTCGTCATCGGGTCGTCGTGGTCGACGCGGGTGAATCGCGCGCGATGCTGATTCCACAAAGCCGTAATTGCCCCGGATTTCCGGAAGGGATCAGCGGCCCCGATCTTCTGCAACGCCTTCGCGCGCAGGCCGCCGAATACGGAGCGACACTGGTGCAGGATCAGGCGTCATCGATCGAGCCGACCTTAGGCGGATTCGGTGCCGAGACAAACGCGGGGCGGATCGTCGCCCGCAAGATATTCCTGGCGACAGGTATCGTCGACGTCGTGCCTGCAATTCCGCGTCTGGGCGAGGCCATCGCCAGAGGCAGCGTACGCCTTTGCCCGGTTTGCGACGGCTATGAAGTCATAGATCGTCGGGTCGCGGTTATCGGACACGAGGCGAAGGCACTGCGAGAGGCCTTGTTCCTCAAGCAGTACACGCAGCACGTCACACTGCTCGCACGCTATCTTCCCGATTTTTCCGCCAGCACACGGCGCGTGGCCATGGAAGAGAACATTGCCATTTGCGACACGTTCAAAAAGTTTGTTCCGTCCGAAAATGGTTACGAGGCCATCCTTAAGGACGGCGAGGTGCGACATTTCGACGTCATCTATCCGGCGATGGGATGCCGGGTGCGTTCCGAACTCGCCCTGGCAATGGGCATCGAATGCTGCGACGAGGGCTATGTTGTCGTCGACAAGCATCAGCGGACTTCGGTCGATGGAGTGTATGCCATCGGCGACCTGGTCAAAGCGCTGAACCAGATCGCAGTCGCTTTTGGCCAGGCTGCGATAGCCGCGACAGATGCTCACAATGACCTTACCCTCGGGTACGAATAGCTCTCGAAACGTACCTCGCTAGCGCAGCATGGCTGCTATCACGAAGACCGCGGCCGCTACGAGAACGACTGCGGCAATCACCAGCACCGGCCAGTTGCTGCGAGGCTGAAGATCAGGCTCGCTTCCTGCCGGCCGCCGCATCGCATCGCCGAAGCTTGCTTCATTCGTGAACTCTGGCTGTCGGCGTGGGCGAGCTTCGGCGGCAGGGCTCGGCACATCTGCCGCTTCGGCGTCGGTCGCTTCAGGTGCGGCGGCAGGGTCGAACCCCGGGGTCTTGTCCTGCGTCGCCCCGGCCTGAATATCGCCTCTCGCTTTGGCAGTCGTCTGATCTCGTCGTGCGGCCATCGTCGTCTCCCTGACAACCAAACTTCAATCTGCCTCAACCGGTTCCAGTCTGCGCCCGATTTTCTGAACACACCCGATTTTCTGAACACACCCCATTTGCTGGACACATTTGGCAGTGGTCCGGGCTTCTCCGGAACAGAGGACGCCTTTCGCAGTTGTGTTGGATCATTGCCTGGTGAGTTGGCCATGCCGTCTGCACTCGAGCAACTGGCTCAGTCCGTGAAAGAGCGACGAGCGATCCTGTTCGTTGGGGCGGGGGTGTCGATGAGCGTCGGCCTGCCATCCTGGCAGAAGCTCATCGAGCATATGGAGGATGAACTCTGCCTCGACCGCGACATGGTCGACATACCTGAACCCAGCTACCAGGCTCTTGCCGAATATTACCGGCTGAAGAATGGGGGTCTCGGTCCCTTGCGCAGCTGGATGGATCGCGAATGGAGCGTCTCGCGGGAAAAAGTCAAGGGGTCGGCGATCCACAAGCTGATCGTGTCATTGGATTTCCCGATCATCTACACCACCAACTATGATCGGAACCTTGAGGTTGCATTCGAAGTCCACGACCGCCCGTTCGTAAAAGTGGCCAATGCCAAGGATATCGCCAAGGTGAACGGCGAAGTTACCCAGATCATCAAATACCACGGCGATTTCGACGACGATGCATCTCTGGTCCTGGCGGAGTCCGATTATTTCGAGCGGCTATCGTTCGAGTCGCCGCTGGATGTGAAGTTTCGTGCCGACGCACTGGGGCGCACCATCCTGTTCATCGGCTACAGCATGTCCGACATGAACATCCGTCTGTTGCTGTATCGGCTTTGGGAAACCTGGCGCCGGTCCGGCTACGAAAAGAACCGTCCGAAATCGTTCGTCTTCATGCCGCAACCGAGCGTCGTCCAGGAAGCGGTCCTCGGACGCTGGGGGATCGACATGCTGACCGAGGAGGCCGATCGGCCGGAGGATGCTCTGGTGGCATTCCTGAGCAAGCTTAAGGAAGGGATAGGCAATACCGGAAAGGCGATGTGACTGCACCGCGCTTGAAGCCGAATGGTTGACGGCAGCTTCGGAAAGCTGACTTCGTTCGACCAGGCCGGGAACATTGTCGATCGCTGCGACGTTCATAGCCGGAAAGGGACGCTGTTTGCGGAGGCCTAGGATGGGCCACTTCGAAATGATCGATCTCGTTTCCGTCATCAACGCTTGCACGACCGGCCGCGCCGCCGGGCGATTGGTGTCAATGGCCAAAGCCGTGGAAGAGTTGCGGGTGCTGACCGGGGATTTCATCTCGCCGGACGAAATCGTGGCCAACGCCCTGTCGCCGGTGGCGTGGGAGCGCGGCTGCGCGGTCCTGTTCGACGAGCAGCCGGGCGCCGATATCCTGCACACGCCATGGCAAGAGGCCTGACTGCCGCAGGATGCCTGAGCGTTGCCGGATCGGCAGCCGCGCCAGCGGGCGCCGCGTCCGTTTGCAGACGTCGCATATGCCGGCAGTGGGGAGCACGGGCGGCAGTTGGAACCCGGCCGTCACAGGGCTGTTTAACCGCTATGCATGAGGCAATCGGAGACACGCCATGACTGAAAACGAGACCCGCTACGAACATGGTGCTACCAAGTACCCGGCCAAGAAAGATGCAGACGCGTCGGATCAATTCTCCCAAGAGGCGGCTGGCAACAAGAAGCCTGCCGGCGGGATGGGCCTGACACGGTCGAAGGACGAGGTGGAGGACAAAACCCATCAGTCCGAAGGGCAAAACCCGCCCACATCCGGCGCCGGACCGTCGATCGCCGAGCGTTCCAAGGACGCCAAGGCTCCGAAGAGCGGGCGCCAGCCAGGCGCCTACGTCAAGGAGTGACCGGCCAGGGGACCTGCAGTCAGCCCATCATTGTCTTCAGCGGCTCCCGAGCGAGGTTTGCTTCGATCTCCTTACGGCCTGGCGTTTCCCGCAGCGCTGTGCGCATGTTCTTGCGATATTCGTCCGGCATGCGCGGCGGCAGCATAGGTTCATACGCGTCGACGACCGCCTCTATGATCACCGGGCCTTCCGCGGCAAACGCGGCATCAAGGACCCCATTGACGTCCTCAGGCCGGGTGACGCTGTAGCCGATGCCCCCCATGGCCTCAGCAGTCAAAGCGAAATCGATCGGCTGGAGTTCGCAGGCAAATTGCGGGTTGCCGAGGAACATCATCTGCTCCCAGGCGATCTGGTTGAGCATGTTGTTCTTGATCACCAGAAGCTTGAGCGGAATCTTGTAACGCACGGCCGTCGAGAATTCGCCAAGCTGCATCGCCAGCCCGCCATCGCCCACCACCGCAAAAACCGGCCGGCCCGGAAAGGCGATCCCGCCGGCAATCGCATAGGGCAGCCCGCAGGCCATCGATGCCAGCGAGCCGGAGACGGCGAAATCCTGGCCTGCCTTGATATCGATATGACGGGCGGCAAGTTCGGTGTTCTGACCGGAATCGCTAGCCAGGATCGCGTTGACCGGCATTCGGTCGCCGAATGCCTTGACGACGCGTTGCGGCTTGAGCGGCACGTCGTCCCTGCTTTCCGCCTCGGCCATCATCTTGCGCCAACGCTGTAAGCTCTGCTGCGCGTTCTCGAGAAACGATCTGTCCTGCTTAGGCTTCAGCCTTTCATTCAGCAATTGCAGCGTGATGGCCGCATCGCCGACGAGACCGGCCTCGACAGGATGGCGAAGGCCGATCCGCTGCGCGTTGCGGTCGATCTGCACGCCGCGCGCCTTGCCGGGCTTGGGATAGTATTCGATGTAGGGGAAGGTCGAGCCGACGATCAGCAGCGCCTCGCATTCCTCCATGATCTCCTGCGAGGTCAGCGAGCCCAATATTCCGATTCCGCCCATGACGTGCGGGTGATCGTCCGGCAAGACGGCTTTGCCGAGCAAAGCCTTGGCAACGGGTGCGGCGAGGAGTTCCGCCGTCCTCTCGAGTTCGGCCTGGGCATGCAGCGCACCGCGCCCGGCGAGTATCGCCACCTTTGAGGCTGTGTTGAGGATATCGGCCGCAAGAGCAAGCTGGGCTTCGTCGGGTCGCTTGTCTCCTTCGAACCACCGTTCGGGCGTGTGTCTTGGAAGGTTGCGGGGCGAGCGCTTTGCCGACGTCTGTTCCTGCACGTCGCTGGCTATCGAGAGATGGGAGACGCCGCGTCCCGCAAGAGCGGAACGACAGGCCAGGCCGGCAACGTTCTCCATATGCGCTGCGTCGGTCACTTGCGTGTTGAAGATGGCGACGTCGTTGAAAACACGGGTGAGATCGACATCCTGCTGCGTGAACGTCTCGATCAGGTCGTGAAATTGCATGCCGGTTATGGCAAGGACCGGCGCCTGGTCGAGCTTTGCGTCGTAGAGGCCGGTGAGCAAGTGAGTGCCTCCTGGCCCTGAGGTGGCGAGGCAGACGCCGAGTTTGCCCGTCCATTTGGCATAGGCCGTCGCCATGAAAGCCGCGGATTCCTCATGCCGCACTTGTACGAAGCGGATCTTGTCCTGCCTTGTTCGTAGCGCCTCCATGATGCCGTTTATGCCGTCTCCCGGCAGGCCGAAGATCACGCGAACGTCCCAGGCGATCAATGTGTCGACAAGGATCTCGGCAGTGTTGGGCATGGTTGCCTCCTCTGTATCTGGTATCTGCAGCCTTACGCTCCCGCTGCGGCGATAGGCGTCAGACGTGGACATCGGCGATCAGTCGCCGAACGACGGAGATGCCGGGATGTTCCATCGGAACGGCAGGCGGGCAGCGCCGCCTGAGGGGCGGGCCTCAGTCTTTGCCTGGCAAAACCGCAGGAGACCGCGTTTGGACTTCAGCCAGGTCTCGGTTTCTCGGAAATGGTTCGGCGAGCTCAAGTCGCGCCTTAAGCGTGACATGCAGCTCTGAGGGATGGCCGAAACTCAAACAAAAAACCCTCCTCGGCGGCGGGTCGTCGGCGCAAATCAGCACCACAGCCAAATCAGTAGCATAATTGCCGTCAAAGCAACGGATCGCGAGCTCGCAGACAGGCAATCGCTTCGGGTCGGGCGCCGTCCGCAGCGAACAGGGTTCCATTACGCAGAGCCCAGGAACGGTTACGGCGCCTTCTCGGTTGTGAGGGAAAGGAGATGGTCCATGTTTGAGAACAGCATGTGGTTGCTCGTCGTTGCAGGCGGTCCCCTGATACTGGCAATCCTGATCGCCTACGCACTCCTTACGCGACGCCGTCGCGGTCCCGCAGAACGCAGGGTGAGCGCGCGGGCGACCGAGCGCTTGTATCGCGAGGAGAAAGACTGACGAATCGTGGCAGATGCGGATGGGCAGTCCGGAGTCGATGAGCGATGGACGGTTTATTCGACCGCCATTTCGGAACGATCACGCCGCCCTGCCATTATCGCCATAAGGACAGGCTCAGATCGTGGTGCCCACGGTTCCCGCTTCGGCAAGGACCGTGGCCCCTGCAATCACCGGGAAGTCGACGATGCCGTCAGCAATCTGGGCCTCAAATCCAACGCAAGGAGGAACCAATGGCTGGACGCAGGACCCATGAGCAGCAATTGCGCATCATTGAAAAGCGGGAGAACACGAAGGGCGCCGGCAAGGATTTCGACGCAGAGGCGGACCTGAAGCGATCCGCAGCGGAACGTGAAGCGCTGCGCAAGGGATCGGAAATCAGGTCCAAGACACCCGACCTTGTTGATCCTGACGATCGCAACATCCTTCGCGGAGAAAATCAGGAGAGCGTTCACCACAAGAATCGTCCCGACGACTAAGAATTGGAGCAAGCCGATGGCAAAAGGTAGCAAGAAGCATGTCGGAGCGGGTGCACGGGGAAAGGGTTCTGGTACAGGTGCCATGACCACGACCCCAAAGGATAAGCTCGAAGAAAACCAAATCCTGTCCAACCGCGACAAGGCTCAGCATACGAAGGAACGCGGTCTGGATTCCAAGCAGGTCGCGACCGAGCAGCGCCAGGATCACGCTGCCAATCGTTTGCGGGACTGACGGCTCGCCCGCCGTTGGGGCGCGGTCTTGCTGGTAGAGAAAGATTTCGCCCGCTCGACGATCTGCTTCCGTCGGTCCTTAGCGATAGCTTGCTCCTTCGGCTGTCGGCGATGAGTTAACCGGCAGATCGCATCGACGATTTGCTCTCGAACTGTTCTGCCTCACGCAGCAGCCGGATCACCTCCGCGTCCGTGGTCTGCGCGAAGTCCCCATAATACCGGCCCACCGCAACAAACGGCTCGGGCGTGGCGAGACAGACCACTTCGTCCACATCGGCTTTTATCAGGGCGAGCGTATCCCTGGGTGCCACCGGAACGGCCAAGACAACATGCGCGGCCCGATCCTTCCTTAACGCCTTGAGCGCCACTCTGACCGTGCCTCCGGTCGCTATGCCGTCGTCGACGACGATAACGGTCCGGCCAAGGACTGAAGCTGCAGGCCTGCTGCCGAGATACAGGTTTCTGCGGCGTTCGATTTCGAGCAGTTGCCGCCGTTTCTCTGCCTCGACGTAATCGTCTGACGGTTGGACCAAAGCCATCGCCTCCTCGTTGAGGA
>NZ_RZSX01000820.1:0-2803 GCF_004023105.1 Mesorhizobium sp. M5C.F.Ca.IN.020.32.2.1
GCGCCGGAAAAAAATGGTGGCCGCTTCCCAGAACCGGCGTGCCTTGAAGCCGATCTCATAGAGCGAGGAATCGAACCACGCATCTGCCGCCAACAGTCGTGCGGCAATCGGACCTCTTCTCTTGCGTGGTTTCAAGGGACTGGCCATTCCAGGATCCTGCTGCGGCTACCCCTCCCACTGAGAAAACTGCTTGCGGGCAATTTCAGGGCGGCGCGCCAGCCAAGACTATTCGTCCATTTTGGCCCGGCTCACAAGAGCGATTGAGGCTTTCGCGGTACAGTTCGTCGATACGAAGAGTAGAGCTTGCCACTCGCACCGCTTTCAATATTACCGCGCGGCGATGAAGCGCATGAAATGCGCCACATGGGCGTCGCTTGGCTCCTGGCCGGTGAAGCTGCGCAGATAGGCAGCGAGATGACTGACTCTCGCCTCGACCGGTTCCTTGAGGTCGAGCACATAATAACCGATCTGCATGTAGTAGAGCACGCGGGCGCGGATGAAGGCATCCTCATCATCGTAGCCATGCCGGCGATACATGTCGCGGATCGCGCCGAGGCGGTCATTGTCGGCCTGGTCGATGGCCCGGCGAACGTCGTCGGAGCGACGCGCCCATTCCCGGATGGCGAAGTCGAGCCTGGGATCGAACAGGCGCTCGTCCGCCCAGCATTCGAACACGTTCATGACGCCCATGATGATGCTTTCGGCCGGCCGCTGCGCGCGTTCGACGAGCGCCCGGGTGTTGGTGTCCCGCCAATGGGCAAGCAACTGGTCGAGCAGATCCTGACGGCTCTCGAAGTACCAGTAGAAGCTTGAGCGCGAAACACCGAGCTTCTGGCCGAGCGGCAGCACGCGCACGCTTTCGATGCCGTCTGAAATCAATGTCTGGAGCGCAAGATTGATCCAGTCCCAGCGCGTCACCTTGATGTTGCCGGGCGCCGGCTCGTCCTGCGGAGCAATCATGATCATGGCCGCACAATAGGCATGAGGCGAGCTGCATACAACCGTACTAGACACATATGTACAGTACAAGTATCCTGCCCGCTCCAAAGAACTGGGCCGAGCGGCCGGCGCGCGTCATCGCGGCTTCTCCCTACGATCCCCAAGGCACGGCAATACGGCAAGCATACGGCAATGAGGAGTATCCGCCATGATCGATGACGCCGCACGTGATCTCAGGCGCGAACGCAGGCGCGGACGAACCGGCGAGGCCGGCAGCGAGACCAGCCGCCGGCCGGACTATCGTTCGCTGAAGAACCCATTCCTGCCGCAGCCGATCTTTTCGGTCGACCAGGTCGCCGCGATCCACGACACGGCGCTGCGCGTACTCGGGGAACTCGGCGTCAAGGTGCTTCTGCCGGAGGCGCGCACCATTCTTGCCCGTGCCGGTGCGCTGGTTGACGAGGACAACCAGATGGTGCGCATCGGCCGCGACATCGTCGCGGCGGCACTGGCTTCGGCGCCGAAATCGATCCGTGTCCACGCCGGCGACCGTACCCGCGACCTGACGCTCGAGCTCGGCTCGATGACGTTTCTGGCGGGATCCGGGGCGCCGAACGTCACCGATCTAGAGCACGGCCGGCGGCCGGGAACGCTTGCCGCTTTCGAGGATTTCATCCGCCTGGTGCAGCATTTCGACGTGCTGCACATGCTGGGACCCTGCATCGAGCCGCAGGACATCGACAACCGCTTCCGCCACTATGCAGTCAACCGCGCGCAGCTGACGCTGTCGGAAAAGTTGCCGTTCGTCTTCGCGCGCGGCACGCCGCAGGTGGAGGACGGCTTCGAGATGCTACGGCTGGCGCGCGGCCTGTCGGAGGACGAATTCCGTTCGGGCGCTCATTGCTACACCGTCATCAACACCAATTCGCCTCGCCAGCTCGACATTCCGATGGCGCAAGGCATCATCGACTTTGCCAGGGCAGGGCAGGTGTTGATCATCACGCCCTTCTGCCTGGCCGGCGCGATGGCGCCGATTACTGTGGCCGGCGCGCTGACGCTGCAGCACGCCGAAGCGCTGGCCGGGCTGACGCTGGCCCAGATCGTGCGGCCGGGTACGCCGGTCGTCTATGGTTCCTTCTCCTCCAATGTCGACATGAAGTCGGGGGCGCCGGCGTTCGGCACGCCGGAGCACGTCAAGGCGACGCTCGGCGCCGGTCAGCTTGCTCGCTTCACCGGTCTTCCTTGGCGGTCCGGCGGCGGCAGCGCCGCCAACATATCGGACGCGCAGGCGGCCCACGAAACGCAGTTCGCGCTGTGGGGCTCGGTGCTTGCGGGTGCAACGGTCTGCATCCATGCCGCTGGCTGGCTCGAAGGCGGCTTGAGCGTCTCTTTCGAGAAGCTGATCACCGACGTCGAGGCGCTGCAGACGGTCGCCGAACTCTGCGCGGCGACGCCCGGCGACGAGGACGCGATCGGCTTTGAGGCTATCGCTGAAGTGCAGCCGGGTGGGCATTTCTTCTCGGCCGGGCACACAATGGCGCGCTACCGCACCGCATTCTACGAGCCGCTGGTCGCCGACTGGTCGAATTTCGGCAACTGGACGCAGGCCGGGTCAAGAACCGCCACGGAGCGCGCGACCGGCATCTGGAAACGGCTGCTTGCCGATTTTCGGCCGCCGGCTTCCGCCGCTGCTACATCAGGTGTTCTCAACGAATTCATCGCGCGGCGCACGGAAGAGGGTGGCGCAGCACCGGTGTCGTGATCTAATTCAGTAACTGCGTCAAAGGGGACGCGGTTGCTGCCAGCGCACGTCAGGTGCCACCGCTCACCTCTTTAGAGCCGATGGCTCAAAAATGTTCATGGG
>NZ_RZSX01000821.1:0-2803 GCF_004023105.1 Mesorhizobium sp. M5C.F.Ca.IN.020.32.2.1
CACCAAGGACGAGCTGATAGCCGCAATTTCCAAGGAGCGAATGACGCGACGTTTCGCCATAGATTTCATCGAGATTTTTGAGGTCCTGGATGATGAAGGCCAGCTTGATTTTGTAGCCGGCCACGTAGGGCAGCTTCGTCATGATTTCGTCCATCCGCTTGAGCTGGCGAAACTCGTCGAGAAGGAAATAGACGGGCAGGGAATTGGGATCGTGCTCAAGTGTCAGTATGTCCATCGTCTGTTGCACGAACAGCGTCAGCAGAGGGCGCAACAGCGTAATGTCGGTGATATTCGGCGCGAGATAGATCGAGATCGGCCGGCGCTTGAGCGCCCGCAAATCCATATCGGTTACGTTCGTAGCGGCAACGATGCGCTCGTTTTTGAAGGGCCGCATGGCCTTCTGAATATCGAGCAAGGCAGAGGCGGCTGCCCGTTCTGACAGCGCGAGATAGGCGTTGAAGCTTTCCATGGTGAATTTGGAAAGGTACGGCTCTTTCGATTTGATGAACTTCATCAGCGCCTGTAGATCGACGCCGCTATTGAAGAACGAATTGACCTCGCCAAGATTGCGCCGGCCCTTATAGTGCGGGCTTTCCAGCACGTAGCTGATAGCGCCCGCCATCACTTGTTGCGCCGTGGCCTGCCATACGGAATTCTCGGATTCGGTGTTCTCGGGGACTAGGATGCTCGCCATGTTCTGTATATCCGTCGTCCGCGTGCCGCGCTCCTGGCGCACGAAGTCGAGCGGATTGTAGCGGTTGGTAGCTTCCGATCCCGGCGCGAATAGAAAGACCTGGCTGCCCTTGCGGCGGCGATACCCGGCCGTGGCCTTGAAGACTTCGCCCTTGAGATCGGTAACGATCATCGAGCCTTCGTGCATGAGGGCGTTGGGGATGACGTAGCCAGCACCTTTACCGGATCGAGTTGGACCGATGATGAGATGGTGACGTTCATCTTTTGAGCGGAGGATTTTGCGTCCGAGGCGGCCGAAAATGTGCCCCTGCTTGCGGAACCATCTGCCGCGTCGCAAAGCGGCAATGTCCTGAAAAGCGGCGTCACCAAGCGGGTTGCTTGGCGATTTCAAGCCAAGGTAGGCGGCCAGGCCGCCGGCGAACAGGCTCGGCAGGAGCGCGACGAGCGCGACCCGCTGCAGGGTCGGGCTGCCCTTGTAGAGCCAGAATTGTTGAACAGGCGCGAGTGGATTGGTGGTGATCGTCGTTTCGAGAATTCGGCCGTCATTATAGACGAGCTGCAAGCCAAGTCCGTAAGCGAGGGTCCAGACGGCGAAGACGATTCCGGCGCAGAAAAGAAGATAGAAGGCCTGATAGCCCTTGTTCATGTCTCGTCCCGGGCAAAGAAGATTTCGGAAACGCCCCGTTTTCCGCCATCGCGGCGCAACTGGATAACAATTGGGATGACCATTTGAATGTAGGACATCAGATCCTGCTTGGAGTAACCCGACGACATGCCGGCTTGCTGCATCATCATGGCGAGCTGTTCATAGGCGCCCATCGGCGTATCCGCATGCACCGTCGACATGCTGCCCGGATGGCCCGTGTTGATGGCGCGCAGGAAGGAAAAGGCCTCGGCGCCACGAATTTCACCGACGAACAGTCTGTCCGGCCGCATCCGGAGCGACGCTTCCAGCAGGTTTTGGATCGTCACGTCTGCGGTGCCCTGGTCGCCCTTAGAGGCAATCAGATGCACTTTGTTCGGCTGCGGCGGAAATAGTTCGCGTGTGTCCTCCAGCGTCAAAATCCGCTCATGCGGATCGACGCTTTTCAGGCATGCGTTGAGGAAGGTGGTCTTGCCCGACGAGGTGCCGCCGCTGATCAAAATCGACACGCGCTTTGTGATCGCCGTATGGATGAAGTCATAGATACGGCTCGCGCGAAGGTGCGCGATCAGGTCCCGGTCGATGTCGCTCAGTCCGCCGACTGCGACCGAGACTTTATCCAGTGAGCCGCTATCGCGGTACTCCTCGAGCGTGAAATTGTTCACGACCTGCTTTCGGATCGAGATCGAGCCGCCTTCCGGCGCGGCCGGAGGCAGCACGATCTGAATACGCTCGCCAGTCGGGAGGGCCGCACTTAGAATGGGCTTGGCGCGGCTGATGAACTGGTTCGTTGCGCCGGCCACGCGCTCCCCGATATTTTCAATTTCAGAGGCCGTGAGCGGCTTAATTTCGTGAAACTCCATATGGTCGGAGCCCAGCCGTTCCACATAGACATGGCCCGGCTTGTTCACGGAGATTTCGACGACACGCGGATCGTCAAGAAAGCCGCGGATAGGTTCCAGTGCCCGATCAAGGAAGTAATAGGGATTGGTGGCCGATCGGCCCTTGTTACTGACCGCGACGTTCACGTTGTATTTCCTTCATCGCTTCTGTGACGGGATCGTCATACATGGCGCTGAAATCGAGATCTTGGCGCACGTAGACGAAGATGCGTTCGCCCTGGCTGACACTGATGGTGGGCGGGATGCGCAGATTTTCGCTCAAAGCCTGGTTAGCCATATCGCTGAACGTTTGCGCGATCGTGTCGCGCGCCAGTTCCTCGCCACGCTTGGCTTCATCATTATCTTGGCCGAAAGCTTCATCGCTTCCATAACCGGTAAGGTAGCTAGCTCCTGCCCCGACAATTGACAGCACAATTGCGGAACCGAACCGCTCCCGCCATTTGTTGTCGACACGGCCGGTCAATCCGGAGCGGCCAAGGCTGTCGGTGCCGATGGAGTTGAGGCGAACGGACACACCGTCATCGCGGAGAAGCCTGGTCCAGATGACGAAAATGCGTTTCTGACC
>NZ_RZSX01000822.1:0-2802 GCF_004023105.1 Mesorhizobium sp. M5C.F.Ca.IN.020.32.2.1
CACCTCGGTCAACTGCTCCGCCTTCAGGAGGTCTTGGGCGTGAATGCAAGCTCACGCCCGCTATCGATCGGCATAGGCCGGGGGTCCACTCCTCGGCCGCCCCTCGCTCATCTGCAAGAAAAGGAAGCCCTAATGGCCTCAATAGCCTCAATAGTGCGTATTAGAAAGAAGTCCAAAGCCGGGAGAAAGACGGAAGAACTCCGGGACTCCTTGTGGCCTGACCTTGACACGGCGCTCCTGTGGGATTCCCACAGTGAAGAGGGCTATACTCCTGTGCCCCGTACCATGCCGATCATCATCAAGATCATCGACGATCTCACGAAGGGGACGCCCGCAGGGAATACCTATTTTGAGCTATGGTGCCGCGCACGGGCGGAAATGTATGTCTCTCTGGGGGCCGCCGGATCACTCGCTACTCACTCTGGATACTCCGGCCAGCGCGCCGTCCGTCAATGGCAGGACCGCATCGAGCTTCTTGCCAAGCTCGGTCTTATCCGGATCAAGGGCGGTTCCGCTGGTAAGTATGCACATGCGGTCGTCCTGAACCCCCACAAGATCATCAGACGGCTTCGCGAAGAGGGACATAAGGGCATCTCGGGTGAAAAGTACGATGCTCTCGTGGAACGGGCGAACGAGATCGGATCAACTGATTTCAAAGATCCGCCGAAGACCGACAGCGCTCCTCCGGCTACCCCCTCTGCAGCCGGCGGGTCATAAAGTTGTGGAGGTCGGGACATGTCGGTGAATGTGAGCGTCGGCGGCAGTGCAAGCCACGCCGATGCCAGCTTCGACGGCAACCTTAAAACATCTCTTGCCCACCCTTCTTGGTTGCCTACCGGATCATGCGCTGGGCTCGACCCAAAATCGTCTCATTGGAAGGCCTCCAAGGTGTTTCCTCCACTTCGAAGCGTGGCAGTTTCCTGATCTCCCTTGCGAGGGCGCTGGGTGGGAAATCGCCGTACCCCTCGCGAGCATCCTCGCGGCCACTCCCAAGCATGTAGTCACGGTGCTGCTTGTCCATGGCATGTTGGCGCGAGAGGGTCGTGAACAGATGCCGCCAAGCGTGATTTGGCTTTCCTCCCGGTGCTGGAATTTCCAGCTCTTTCGTGATCCAGGCACTGACCCTGTTTCCTGCCTCCTGCGAGCGGGGCTTGCCGGTCAGCTTGGTCAGGTCGGTTCCATCGGGATAAGGAGCATAGAAGGCCGGGCCGTCGCCAACTTCCTTGAACATTTCCAACAACCCCAGCTCGACGAGGTGAGGATGAATTGCGGTCATCCACGCCTTGTCGCTCTTTGTAGACCCGGCCTCTGGCGCGACGAGGAGATAGGGCGTGTCGCCGTCAGTCCGAACATCTGCGCCGCGAAGCTGGGTGATCTCCGTCACCCGTAAGCCGGTATACGCGCATATCCACGGCACCCAAAAGAGCGCGCGCCTATGTGGCGCAGAGATGGCCTTTGAGGTTCCGCTGAATGTGGCGGTGAGGATGGCCTTGGCTTCTTCGGCGGTGTAGCCCTTCGAACGGGTAGGGGCTGTGCCCTTTCTACCGTCGCGGATACCGTGAGCGACGTTGATTGAGAGACTGAACTCTTTGACGGCATGGGTGAGAACCGCGCTCAATGCGGCCAGACACTTGCCATTGATCTTGGACGGCGAAAGCCCTTCGGCGATCAATTCGTCGCGCCACTTCCGGACATCGTCCTTGGTAACATCCCGGGCATCGCTGTGGCCGCTGCTGGCAACGAATTTGGCGAGATCGCGGGCATAGTCATCCTTGGTCTTCGCCTTTCGGCTCTGGGTCGCGAATTTGTGGTCCAAGAGTGCGAACAGGCCCATGTCGCCAGCGGGCCGAGGCTCTGACTTGGCCTCACTGCGCTCGGCCTCCCAGCCGGGGAAACGCTTCCGCGTCTCATCGGGCGAATAGTCACCTTCGGCCTTCCTGAGATTGGTCTCGGCCGCAAGCTGGATGGCCTTGTAAGCCGCATGAACAACGCGCGTCCGGCTAAGGGAATCAGTGTTGACGCCTTGCTCCACGAACAATTCATCGACCGTTGGGCCGAACCAGCGGTCAAGCTCCCCGCCCTCCTCCTTGCCCTTGTTTAGCTGCAGGACCGCTTTCCAGATGCCTTCTTCCCCCGGCTCGCTATCCATCATATCGACCAGGCGGGCGTAGAGGATGCCGGCAAGGGCCTGCACCTGCTTGTTGGAGAGCGGCTGAGGGCCATCCCTGAACCGTTGCCAATACTCATGCAGCGCGGCATCGGCCTCGCGGTGACGCCTTTTGGCCTCTGCGGGGTCTTTCGTATCAAGGCTGACCTTGACGGTTGCCCCAGCTTTGACCGTTCTTATGTCGTCGCCAACGGGAATACCGACCTTTCCGTCCAACGGAAAATTCTTCAAATCAGACGGCGCACGTTGCCGAAGGTAATAGACGCCAGTCGTCTTATGTCGCCGAGGCCCAGGCATTCTCAAGCTCATGTGTACCACCCCTGTGTACCAGACAGGCGGCAAAAAGACCAAGAAAGTCAGATAGTTGTTCCCAATCAATGGGATATCTGGTGCTGCGAGAGAGGATTGAACTCTCGACCTCTCCCTTACCAAGGGAGTGCTCTACCACTGAGCTACCGCAGCCGCTGATGGCGGGGCTTCTGCCATATCGAACCGGCAAGCGCAAGGCCAAGCGCAAGCCATCTGTGAAAGCCCGCTCCGACGGCTTTTCCGGACATGGCAGCGCCACAATGTTGGCTATCCCTTCATAACAGGCTCGCCGGGACGGAACCATGAACGACAAGACAATCCCACCT
>NZ_RZSX01000823.1:0-2800 GCF_004023105.1 Mesorhizobium sp. M5C.F.Ca.IN.020.32.2.1
ACACTGGAACTCGCCATCGTCGCGCTGTTGATGGCGCTGGCGATCGGCGGCACGACGGCGATCATCGGGGCGCGCGAACGCGGCACGGCAGTCGAAGCCGGTATCGACATCGCCAGCGGTGCAGCGCTTTCCATTCCCGACTTTTTGTGGGGCCTGGTGCTGATTCTTTTGTTCGGCGTGCTGGTGCCGGTGTTCGACATTTCCGGCCGGGTGTCGCCGCAGCTCGACCTGCCCTTCGTCACCCAGTTCTATCTGTTCGAGAGCATCGTGCGGCTGCGCTTCGACCTGACCAAGGACCTGCTCGGGCACATGCTGATGCCGGCCGTGGCCCTGGCGCTGCCGCTCGCCGCGATCATCTCGCAGCTCCTGAAGCAGTCGTTGAAGGAAGTGCTCGACCTCGATTACGTCGTGCTGGCGCGGGTGAAGGGCTTTTCGGAAACGCAGGTCATTTTGCGTGAGGCGCTGAAGAACGCCGCCCTGCCAACGCTCACTCTGGTCGGCGTGCAGTTCACCTTCCTGATCGGCGGCACGGTCATCGTCGAACGGCTGTTTTCCTATGAAGGCCTCGGCAACATGGCGATCGACGCCGTCATCAACCGCGACCTGCCGCTGATTCAGGGCATCGTGCTGGTCTTCGCGCTGCTGTTCGTGCTGATCAACCTCACCGTCGACATGATGTATGCGCTGCTCAATCCGAGGCTGCGCCATGGATGAGGGCCGCATTTCAAGACATGGCTCGGGCGCAAGGCTGTGGCTGGCCGGCGGCTGGCTGCTGCTGGCTTTGCTTGCCGCGATCTTCGCGCCGCTGATCGCACCGCAGAACCCGCTGGCGCAAGATCTGATGTTCGAACGCCTGCCGCCCTTTTGGATGAGCGGCGCGGAGCCCGGCTTCTGGCTCGGCACCGACAGCCTCGGCCGCGATCTCCTGTCACGGCTGATCTTCGGCGCCCGCATCGCCTTGATCGTCGCCTTCGCGGCGGCCTTGGCCGCCTGCCTGATTGGCTCGACGCTCGGCCTGATAGCAGGCTATTTCGGCGGCTGGGCCGATCGCATCATCTCGCGCATCGTCGACGTCTGGATGGCGTTTCCGCCGGTGCTGTTCGCCATCCTGCTGGTTGCCGTGCTCGGCACCGGTCTGAGCTCGGTCATCATTGCCATCGCCGTCATCGACTGGACGCGCTTCTGCCGGGTGATCCGCGCCGAGACCATGGGCCAGGCGCGCATGGATTATGTCGAGAACGCCCGCATCGCCGGCTATGGCCGCATCGGTATCATGCTGCGCGAAGTGCTGCCCAATGTGGTGCCGTCGATCGTCGCGTTGCTGTCGCTCGAAATGGGCATCGCCGTGATCGTCGAGGCGATCCTGTCCTTCGTCAACCTGTCGATCTCGACCGACGATCCGACCTGGGGAGGCATCATCGCCGAGGGCCGCCTGTCGATCCATCAGGCGTGGTGGGTGCTGGTGTTCCCGCTGGTCACCCTGATCCTGACGGTTCTGTCGTTCAGCCAGTTCGGCGAGGGTCTCAAGGCGCGTTTCGATCCGGTGCTGCGATGAACGCCACGAGACCTTGCCTCGACATTCAGTCCTTGAGCGCCGTGCTGCCGAATGGCGCGCGCGTGCTGCGGTCGGTGTCGCTCTCCGTTCAACCGGGCGAAGTTCGCGCGCTGGTCGGCGAGAGCGGCGCCGGCAAGACGATGATCGGCAAGGCGGTACTCGGCGTGCTGCCACCCAGCGTGCGCGTCGTCGATGGCGATATGCTGCTCGAGGGCGAGGACCTCGGCCGGCTTCAGCCAAAGGCGAGGCGCACGCTGATCGGAGCGCGCACCGCACTGATCCCTCAAGACCCGCTGACCGCGCTCAATCCGTCGCGCCGCATCGGTCCGCAGATGACCGACCGGCTGGTGCGCGTCCTCGGATGGAGTGGGCCGCGAGCCGACGCCCGCATCCGCCAATTGCTCGACGCGGTACAGATCCGCGACCCGGACCGCGTCCTCAAATGCTATCCGCACGAGCTTTCCGGCGGCATGCGCCAGCGCGTGCTGATCGCCGCAGCCTTCGCCGCCGAACCAAGGTTGATCGTCGCCGACGAGCCGACCACGGCGCTGGACGTAACCGTGCAGAAGCAGATTTTGCGGCTGATCGCGCAATTGCAGCGCGAGCACGGCACGGCGATCCTGTTCGTCACCCATGATCTCGGCGTCGTCGCCAAGATCAGCCAGAAAGTGTCGGTCCTCTATGCCGGCAAGGTGATGGAGGAGACCGAGACGGCGGCGCTGTTCGCGGCTCCGCAGCACCCCTACACGCGAGCGTTGATGGCGGCAACCCCGCGCTACACCGATCCGTTCGCCTCGCTGAAACCGGTGGACGAGGCGGTATTGGCCGGACTGGCCTCGGAGATCGCCGCTGCCGACCAGGCCTGGAGGCGGCCGCATGGCTGATCCGCTGTTTTCCGTGCGCGGGCTGAAAGTCGCGTTGCCCGACATGACGCGCAAACCACTGATCGGCCGGGCGCCGATGGCCGAGATCCTCAAAGGGCTTGATTTCGAGCTGCCCAGGGGATCGGTGACCGGCATCGTCGGCGAATCCGGATCCGGCAAATCGACGCTCGGTCGCGCTTTGGTGCGCCTCCTGGAGCCGAGCGCCGGCAGCATCATCTTCGACGGCCGCGATATCACGCATCTGCCGGAGGCGGAGCTCAGGCCGCTGCGCCGCAACCTGCAGATGATCTTCCAGGATCCGATGTCGTCGCTTAATCCGCGCCGCACCATCTTCAGCATTATCGCTGCCCCACTCAGGCAA
>NZ_RZSX01000824.1:0-2798 GCF_004023105.1 Mesorhizobium sp. M5C.F.Ca.IN.020.32.2.1
GGGCTTGCTGGTTCGCTCATATGGCTCGCACTCAGTCGCTGGATTCGACTTCGCGAGCATGTAGATCACGGCCACCCGATTCACAAAGGGGCGAATCGCCCCACGCAAATCACAACCGGGGCGAATCAAAATTGGCGCGAATCAAAAAGAAGCCGTCCAAGGTTTCCCTTGAACGGCTGGTCGAGCCCCCATGCTCCCCCAAACTCTTGACTGAACTGCTGCCGATCGCTGCGAAACGACCGCTTCTGGAGTGGTTTTAGCGTGCCACGGGCGTGGCCGGGGCGCAACGTAAACCACTTGTTAACCTTAACGACCCCGACCCGTGAACAAGTGTTAACGATGCTGGCACGCATCCTGCTCCGCAACGCATGTAGGTCCTCGGAGGGCGCCCTTCTGTTCACCGATGGGACATCAGACGACAGATTGCGCGGAGCAGCATAACATGAACCAGAACGGATCGATCACGCTGTTCCATTATTGGAACCGGCTGCGTGACGGGCGCCCTGCCCCGAAGCGTTCGGAAGTCGAGCCAGCCGACATCAAGTCGCTGCTGGCCGACACATTCATCCTGGAAAAGGATACGCGCGGCGAAGCGGTATTCCGGCTCGCCGGCACCCGGCTTTGCGCGGTCTATGGCCGTGAACTCAAGGGGTTTTCCTTCCCCTCTCTATGGCGCGAGAAGGACCAGCGGCTTATCTCGAAACTGATCCACGGCGTCTTCGATCAGAAATCCGTATTGCTCATCACCTATGAAGGTTTCAGCCGCACCGACCGTTCCAGCAAGTTCGAGCTGCTCGCCCTGCCGCTCGACGGCGGCGTCGAAAATCCGCGCTGCCTCGGCGTGATAAGCGCCGCTGAAAAACCCTTCTGGCTGGGCGCGGACCCGATCGCCGACGCCCTGATCGATTCGATCCGCGTCGTCGATCCGGAGAAGGAACCGATATTCGCCAAGAACCGGCCGGCCATCGACGTTCCCTCGCTTGTCCCGTCGGAACTCGATCCGCCCCAGACGATTTCGGCGCTCGGCCAGGCGCGCCGCATCCGCCATCTGGTCGTGTTCGACGGCGGGCGCGGGTAATAATCCAAAACTCTAAAGTAGCGATGTCAGGCTTTCCCCTTTGTTAACCCGCTTCGCTGTAGCTTTCTGACGAAGTTCCTCGCATCAACGCGCGGAATGCCAGACGGGGTGTAGGCAGTCATGAGGTCAGCGGCGGTCGACACCGCGCCGTCCCGAGCTGAAAGGCGTAACTTTCAGCGCGTTCGCGTGAAAATCTACGGACGCTTCATGCTGGAGGATCGCACCGAACATCCATGCCAGGTGGTCGATATGTCGCCGGGCAATGTAGCGCTTCGCACCGAGCGCATCGGCATGCCGGGCGAGAAGGTCATCGCCTATATCGATCACATCGGCCGCATCGAAGGCGTCGTCACCCGCATCCTGCAGGATGGTTTCGCGATGACGGTCATCGCCTCGGAACGCAAGAAGGACAAGCTTGCCGCGCAGTTGACCTGGCTCGCCAACAAGCACGAGCTTGATCTGCCGGAAGATCGTCGTCACGAACGCGTGGCGCCGCGCAATCCGACCAGCGTGCTTCAGCTCAGTGATGGGCGCCAGTACCAGTGCCGCATCATCGACCTGTCGCTTTCGGGCGCCGCGGTCGAGATCGACGTCAAGCCGGCAATCGGCATCCAGGTCATGCTCGGCACGATGCGCGGCCAGGTGGTGCGACATTTCGAGGACGGCGTCGCCATCGAGTTCGCGGTCATCCAGCGGCCCGAAACACTCGATTCCGAATTCAACGCATCCGGCACCTGACAACCAACACACGTTACCGCAATCGAACCGGCCCATTTCGGCCGGTTTTTTGTTGCCCCGATGCCGCGCCAAGGCGCCGCGCCGGCCGATACGGCCCCGCGAGAACGCCTCAACAACTTTGTACTGAAATGATTCAAATTTTATGTGTATTCTATAGGCGTTTTACTTAATGTCTACTTCGAGCCTTTGCGTCGAATAAATCCAATCGTGTCATTGTCTCCTCAAACGGGGAGACTGAACGATGAAGACGACGAGGGGCAAGCTGTTGCTCTTGGCAATGGCGATGCAGCTTACCGCCTGGGGAACGGCGTATGCAGCGGGACCTGCCTTCATGCACACCGGCAGCCGTACCACACAGCCGGTCGGCCATTACGAGTTCTGTCAGAAGATTCCGCAGGAATGCAATCAGCGGACGCCGAAGCAGGCGCCGATCGAGCTGACCCGCAAGCTGTGGGCGAAGATCGTCAGCATCAACAATTCGGTCAACAGCAAGATCGCGCCACGCACCGATATGGAACTGTGGGGCAAAGAAGAAGTCTGGTCCTATCCCAACAGCGGCTTCGGCGATTGCGAGGACTATGCGCTGGAAAAGCGCCGCGCGTTGATGAACATCGGCGTTCCGGCCGGCGACCTGCTGATGACGGTTGCGCGCCAGCCGAACGGAGACGGCCACGCGGTGCTGACCGTGCGCACCAGCCTCGGAGAGTTCATCCTCGACAATCTGGAAACCAGGGTGCTGTCCTGGACCGCTACCGACTACACCTACCTGAAGCGCCAATCGAGCCAGAATTCGGGCGCTTGGATAATGATCAACGACGGCCGCTCCGACGCGGTCGCCAGCGTCCGCTAAGGACACCAATGCATGTCGCCCAAAAGTGCGCAGCGGTTTTGGGATAGCGACATGCATAAAACAGAGATTAAGCGCGTCGCATCATTTGAACGCGCCGCGCTTTAGGAGAAAACCCGGTCGAGCCCCACCCTC
>NZ_RZSX01000825.1:0-2797 GCF_004023105.1 Mesorhizobium sp. M5C.F.Ca.IN.020.32.2.1
AGGCTGAGTAGGCCGCCTGGCCAATTTGACCGTCATAGGCGGCGACCGATGCCGTGTTGACGATGACGCCGCGCTCGCCGCCCTCCAGCGGCTCAAGTTTCGCGGCCCGGTCGGCGACGAGGCGGATCATGTTGAAGGTGCCGATCAAATTGACCTCGATCACCTTGCGGTACTGCTCGAGCGGGTGCGGGCCGTCCTTGCCGATCGTTTTCATGCCGATGGCGATGCCGGCGCAATTGACCAGGATACGGGGTTCGCCGAACTTTTTTACCACTTCCGCCACTGAAGCAGCACCGCCGTCGGCGCTGCTTACGTCGCATTGGATGGCGATGCCGCCGATATCGGCCGCAATCTTCGCCGCACGCTCGATGCCGAGGTCGAGGATGGCAACGTCCGCGCGCTTCGCGGCCAGTGCACGTGCCGTCGCTTCGCCGAGGCCGGATCCGCCGCCGGTGACGATCGCAATCTGGCCGTTCGGGTTCATGTCGGCGTCCCCCACCTAAAGCGCTCGCGTTATCTAAAGCGCGTCGCGTTCTCTGTTTTTATGCATGTCGTTACCCCAAAACCGCTGCGCACTTTTGGGCGACATGCACCATCGGCCACATGCTACGAAGCCCGACAGGACGGCGCAACCGCATCTGGACGGTCATGCCATCGCGGCGACGTTCGCGGCAATCCTTGCCTGATCGGCGTGGCAAACCTCCCCCACCAGCCTTGCCACCGCGCCCGGCACGATCTCGTGCGACAAAAGCCGGTCGAGATCGACCGGGCGCGGCATGGAGATTTGCCCACGCGGGATTCTCTTGAAGCCGAGCGGGCCGTAATAGGGCTCGTCGCCGACAAGCATCACGGCCGGCGTGCCGGCCTTGGCGGCGGCCTCCAGCGCGATTGCCACCAGCCGGCGGCCGATACCGAGACTCTTGAAGGCCGGCCGCACGGCAAGCGGTCCGAGCATCAGCGCGCGACCGGAGCCGGCCGCGATGCGCGTCATGCGCACCGAAGCGACAACGATATCGCCACGGACGGCCACGAAGGACAGGGCGCGTTCGTGCGGGCCGCCCTCACGGATCTTGTAGGCGCCCAGCACGAAACGACCCGGCCCGAAGGCTTCGTCGTTTATGGCTTCGATTTCGGGGTCATGCGCCGGCTTTTCCGGCAGGTATTTTACGTCGGCAAGGCTCATGGTCTTTGCGTTCCGGTATACGGGAAAAGGTTTGCTGCAAACGGCAGCGTTCGCCAGTCAGCGCTTCATCAAGCGCGGGCGCCCTTTCGTCGTCGGTCGAACCGGATCAAAGCGAAGTCGAACATGCGGATTTTCCGCTAGCACCAATCTCCAGCAACTGCAATCGGCCGTTTGCTTGCCGCCCTTCGGTTGCCGCCCTCGCGATTGACGAACTGTTCAACGCCTGGCGATTTCCGCATCGTCGGTTTGTGCCTACATCCCTACGAAGACGAAAGGACATCGCATGGGATTGCTGGTCGGCGGCAAATGGCAGGACAGCGGGTACGACACCAAGGGCAGCGACGGCGAGTTCGTGCGGGCGCAGTCGCAATGGCGCGACTGGGTCACGGTTGACGGTACGCCGGCCGAAGGCCGCAAGCGCGGCTTCAAGGCCGAGCCGGGCCGCTACCACCTCTATGTCTCGCTTGCCTGTCCCTGGGCGCACCGGACGCTGATCATTCGAGCATTGAAGAAACTCGAGGACGTGATTTCCGTCTCGGTCGTCCATCGTTTCATGGGGGCCAACGGCTGGACCTTCCTGGCCAAGGACGGCGCCACCGGTGACACGCTCTACCATTTCGATTTCCTGCATCAGATCTACACCAAGGCCGATCACGCCTATTCCGGCCGCGTGACGGTGCCGGTTCTGTGGGACAGGCGAGAACAAACAATCGTCTCCAATGAGTCCTCCGAGATCATCCGGATGCTCAATTCAGCCTTCGACAAATGGGGCGATGTCAGCCTCGATTTCTATCCGAAAGCACTGCGCGGCGAAATCGACGCGGTCAATGCGCTGGTCTATCCCTCAGTCAACAACGGCGTCTACCGCGCCGGCTTCGCCACCACGCAAACGGCCTATGAGAAAGCGTTTGGCGAACTGTTCTCGGCGCTCGACCAACTCGAGGATCGCCTATCTCGCCAGCGTTATCTCGTCGGTGACCGCATCACCGAGGCCGATTGGCGGCTGTTCACCACGCTGGTCCGCTTCGACCCGGTCTATGTCGGCCATTTCAAGTGCAACCTGCGCCGCATCGCCGATTATCCGAACCTGTCGAACTATCTGCGCGACCTCTATCAGGTCCCAGGGGTCGCAGGCACGGTGAGCCTGCACCACATCAAGGCGCACTATTACGGCAGCCATGAAACGATCAATCCGACGCACATCGTGCCGGTCGGGCCGGAACTGGACTACGCGGCGCCGCATGATCGCAATCGGTTCAGGAAGGCGGCGTGACCTACCAGTAGGGCGACGCCGCCGCGCCGCCAAAAATCTCGGCAATCCGTCGCAGTGTGGCCGGCGTCGTTGCCTCCGGCAGGCGGTCGAGAGGAAAGAAACCGGCTGCGGCGATCTCGCGGTCCGGCAGCTTCGGCGCCGTCTGATTGAACTGCTCGACCAAATAGAGCCCGACATGGTCGCGGCGGCTGGCCCGACGGTTGAAATGCATCGATTTCAGCACCGGCGGCGCAGTCAATGCAATATTGCCCTCCTCGGAGAGTTCGCGCGCCAGCGCCTCGATCATCGTCTCGCCCAGCTCGACGCCACCGCCGGGAAGCTGCCAGCCCGGTACATAGGTG
>NZ_RZSX01000826.1:0-2794 GCF_004023105.1 Mesorhizobium sp. M5C.F.Ca.IN.020.32.2.1
GTCTTGCGCAGAGCGGCCGCCGGAAATGACCAGCACAAGGCCGCGCACCCAGATGTAGGACGCGAGCGTGATGATGAAGGCACTCATCTTCACCTTCACGACCAAATAGCCGTTGATGGAGCCTATGATGCCGCCGACAACTAGGGCAAGCAGCAGCGAAACCGGAACCATCAGCCATTCCGGCTGTAATTGAACGCCAAGGCCGATGCCCGCCGAGCAGAACAGGATACCGACCGCCATGGCGCCGAGCGCCGCCACGGACTCGACCGACAGGTCCATATGTCCGGTGATGATGACCAGCGCCAGGCCGATCGACATGACGCCAAGCACGCTCGACGCCTCTACGATGTTGGCGAAGATGCCCAGTTGGAAGTAGTTCGGAATGAAGATGGAGAAGACCACCAGCACGAACACCAGCATGAACCAGACGAGGTTATCGAGGGCGAACTCGAGGGCGTGGCGCGTGCGGGGATTCATGTGCTGATCCAGCTGGCGCATGATCCGAAACCAATTCGGTTTTCGGGAACCGCGCGGATTGAAATTGCTGCAGCGTTCCTCGCGCCTCCGTTCGGACGCGCCGGGCTGCAGTGGTGGGCTCCGGGCCAGCGTGGCCCGAAGCCCAAGGCGACTTTGCTATTCGACCGGCTTCACCGTGTCCGAAGGCGGCTTCATATTGCCCCAGAAGGCCGGGTTATCGACATTTTCCTTGGTGATCGCAGCGCCGGGGATCTTGATGTTCGGCCCCCAGGCTTCCTTGGTCACGGTCGACTTCAGGCCGAGCACGTCGTACTCTCCCGGCTTGATCTCCTGCTTGTTGACGACCTTGTCCATAAACATGGCGACGGCGGCGGCCTGAGCGTAGAGCGGCTGCTCGACCTCGACGTTGAGCCAGCCCTTGCGGATCAGGTCAAGGCCGACCGGCGCGCCATTCGAGCTCATTAGCATAACGTCGCCCGGTTTCTTGCCCGCGGCCTCGAGCGAGGCGACGGCAGCGACCGAGAGATGCGCGGCGTGGCTGAAGATCAGGTCGATATCCGGGTTGGCGAGCATCTGGTCGGCAACGATGGTGCCGGCATTGCTGGCTTCCCATTGCATAGCCGGAACCGAGATGATCTTGACGTCCGGGGACGCCTTCATCTTCTCCTCGAAACCCTTCTGGATGTCGAGTGTGTAGGGGTCGCCGGGATCGCCGAGCACCTGGAGGATCTTGCCTTTCACCGATCCGTGCTTCGCCTTCAAGAGCTTCTCGGCCTGATCGGCGGCAATCTGGCCTATCTCGACCGTTCCCGCCACCGACGTGAAGTCGGACGGTGTCGAGGTGATCTGCCGATCGAACTCGACCACCGGGATGCCGGCGGCGCGGGCGGCCTCGATAGACGGCTTCAGCGCATTGAAATCGACGGCGGCAAGAATGATCGCCGACGGCTTGAGCGCGATAACGTCGTTCATTTGCGATTGCTGAGCGTCGGTCTTGTTATCGGCGTTCAGCGTCTTCATCTCGTAGCCGACCTGCTTCAGGAACATCTCCAGAGCGCTCACCGAGCCGGTCTGGAATTCGTCGAGCAATGTCGGCACCAGGTAGTAGACGGTGCCCTTGGACTGGGCGAATGCCGGCGTGAGCGTGGCAAAGGCCAGTGCCAGGATACCGAAGACGGAAAGAAGTATTTTCTTCATGTCGTTCGCTCCTCTTGCGCCGGACCCCTCATTTGCCCCTCAGCCTGCCGGTCCGGCACCGGCAAGCGTCTCTCCGGTGATCATGTTGATCACCGCGTCGGGACTTGTTTTGTTGCGCGCGACATCGCCTGCCACGACACCTTGCCGGATCACCACGATCCGGTCGGCGACCTGGAAGGCCTGTTGCATGATATGGGTGATGATGACGACGCCGATACCTTGGCTGGCCACCTGGCGGATCATGTCGAGACCGCGCCGTGTCTGCTCGACACCGAGTGCCGCGAACGGTTCGTCGAGAAGCACGAGCTTGCCGCCAAAATGCACGAATCGGTTGAGCTCGATGGCCTGCCGCTGGCCGCCTGAGAGGTGCTCGACATTGGTTCTGAGCGAAGGGATGCGCGTGCCGGCGCTAGCCAGCGCCTTTTCGACCACCTGCTCCATGGCGGGTTCGTCGAGCAGGGGAACGCCAAGAAATTTCTTGGTGATCTCGCGGCCCATGAAGAAGTTGGCCACCACGTCGACATTGGTGCAAAGCGAGAGGTCCTGGTAGACGGTCTCGATCCCGGCGACCTTGGCCTCGGCGGGAGATTTGGCGAGGAATTCCTTGCCCTCGAACAGCATGCGACCGGAGGTCGGCTCCAGCCCGCCGGCGATGATCTTGACCAGGGTCGATTTGCCGGCGCCATTGTCACCCAAAAGCGCCACCACCTCGCCCTTGCCGATCGAGAAGCTGATGCCCTTGAGCGCTTCGATCGCGCCATAGTTCTTGGCGACGTTGTCGAGCACCAGCAGAGGTTCACTCATGCCAGGCTGAGCTCCGCTCATGCCGCGATCCCCTTGCCTTGCAGGATATCTCGCCCGCGTTCGCGCTCGGCGGTGAATATCTGGCCGAAGCGCGGCGAAAGCACCCCTGAGACGGCAAGCGCTGCGGCACCGCGCAACACCGCATGCTGGCCGCCGCGTGCGACGGTGACACGCGGCGCCGTGCGGTCCTTTCGCGCCGAGATCGAGTTGGGAAGGTTCGCAACCGAACCGGCCAGCCGTTCAAGTAAATCGGTGGACGCGAGTCCGCCGAGGATGATGGTTTCGGGATCGAACAGGTTCTCGATGATGGTGATGG
>NZ_RZSX01000827.1:0-2774 GCF_004023105.1 Mesorhizobium sp. M5C.F.Ca.IN.020.32.2.1
GATCTGGGCACGGCGCTGGTCGCCTTCGACGCAACAGTCTACCTCGGCGACCGCCAGGTCGCGGTCGACGACTTTTTTCTGCTGCCGGGCGCCACGCCCGACAGGGAGCATGCGATCGCGCCAGGTGAGGTGATCACCGCGATCAGCATTCCTGCTTCCCCTGCCGCCCAGCGCTCGACCTATCTGAAAATCCGCGACCGGCAATCCTACGAATTCGCTGCCGCAAGTGCCGCCGTCGGCATCGAGTTCGAGGCCGACGGAAGGACGATCAAGGATTTGCGCGTGGCGCTCGGCGGCGTTGCCACAAAGGCATGGCGCGCACGCGCCGTCGAAGAGGCGCTGAGGGGCAAGCTTCTGGAGCCTGACGCTGTCAGGCGCGCCAGCCTGCTCGCCATCGAGGGGGCCGTCGACCATGGTGCTAACCATTACAAGATCGAACTGGCGCCGCGCGTCGTCGCTCGCGCCATCCTTAAAGTGGGAGAAACGGCATGACCGTTCACGAGTTGAGAACAAGACACGATGATTCGAAGAGGGGCGAATCGAAGAGGGGCGACGCATCGGACGGCGCCGTCCTCGCGGACCAGGTTGGCGGGCGGCTGTCGCGCGTCGATGGCCCGGCCAAGATCACCGGCGCCGCAAAATACGCGGTCGAGCAGCAGCTTGACGGACTCAGCCACGCCGTTCTCGTCGAGAGCACGATTGCAGCCGGCAAGGTGCGTTCGATCGACACGGCTGCGGCCGAGGCAGCGCCGGGCGTGGTTCTTGTGCTGACGCCGGACAATGCGTTGCGCCTCAACACCGCAACGGACTGGCTGGGCACGCCGCCGCCGGATGTTCCCTATTGTCCGCTGGCGCGCAACATTACCTTCAGTGGTCAGCACGTCGCGGCGGTGGTGGCCGAGAGTTTCGAGCAGGCCGTCGCGGCTGCAGCGCTGGTCAGGGTCGCCTATGACGAGACGCCGGCCATCGTCGACCTTAGCGATGCGAAGGCCGGCGACGGCATTCCGATCGACGCGATGACGAAGGAGTGGGGCGATGCGCAGGCGGCTTTCGCCGCCGCCCCGGTGCGGATCTGCGCCGCCTACAACACGCCGCGCGAATACCAGGCGCCGATGGAACCGCATGGGCTGATCGCGCACTGGCGGGGCGACCGGCTGACGGTGTGGGAGCCCAGCCAATGGCTCGACGGCATGGCGCGGACCTATGCCGAATGGTTCGGCGTGCCGTTCGAGAATGTGCGCCTGGTCTCGCCCTATATCGGCGGCGGCTTCGGCTCCAAGGCGTTCGCCTACGGCTATGGCGCGGTGGCGGCGATGGCCGCGAAAATGCTGGGACGGCCGGTGAAGCTCGCGGTCACCAGGCCGCAGACCTTCACCGCCTATGGCGGGCGGGCGGCGACACGTCAGACGGTGGCGCTCGGCGCCGACGCCGAGGGAAAGATCCAGTCGATCGTCCATCGCGGCGTCAACGAGACCTCGGTCGACGGTATGTGGGTCGAGCCGCTCGGTTCGGTCACCTCGATCATGTATGCGGCGCCTAATTTCTCGTCGCGGCAGAATGTCGTGCGGGTCAACACCGTGGTGCCGGGCGCGTTGCGCGCGCCGGGCGAGAACCCGAGCGCCTTCGGTATCGAAAGCGCGATCGACGAGCTAGCTTACGAGGTCGGCATCGATCCGCTGGAAATCCGGCTCAGGAACTACGCCGAGCAGGATCCAGAGGCGAAAAAGCAATGGTCGACACGACAACTGCGCGAGGCTTTTGCCGCGGGAGCTGAGGCCTTCGGCTGGTCGAGGCGCTCGCCAGAGCCACGCTCGATGCGCGACGGCAACCAGCTGATCGGCTGGGGCGTTGCCGCCGGCACCTATCCGGTGCGGCGCGCCTATGGCGAGGCGATGGTGCGCATCCTCGCCGACGGCTCGGTCGAGGTCGAAAGCTCGAGCATCGACATGGGGCAGGGCACTTATACGATCCTGGCGCAGACCGCCGCCGAAGTCGTGGGCGTGCCGGCTGAGAACGTCGTGGTGAAGCTGGGCGACTCCCGCTATGCCCGCGCCGGCGTCACCGGCGGTTCGCGGCTGGCCGGCGTGATGACCGGCGCCGTGCACAAGGCGGCGACTGCCGCGCTCGACCAGCTGGTCGGGCTGGCGATCAGCGATCCAAATTCGCCGTTCCATGCACTGCAGGCCAACACGCTGGTCGTCGCTGAGGGCCGCATAAAGTCGCCTCGCGGCGAGGGGCCTGAGGTCTCCATCGCCGAGCTGCTCGCCAGCGTCGGACGCGAGCAGATTGAGGCGATGGGCGACACCATGCCGGCCAACTCGACGGCGGAGGATCGCTACAAGAACTACACGACCATCGCGACGGCGCTGTCGCACACCGAGGGCGACTATTCCCGCCACAGCTGGTGCGCGCATTTCGTCGAGGTGCGCGTCGACCAGGACTTCGGCACGGTTCGCGTGTCGCGCGTGGTGTCGGCGCTGGATTCGGGCCGGCTCTACAATCCCAAGCTCGCCGAAAGCCAGTGGAAGGGCGGCATCATCATGGGCATCGGCCAGGCGCTGCTGGAGGAAGGCATCGTCGACCGCCGCCACGGCCGCATCGTCAACAACAACCTGGCCGACTATCTGATCGCGACCAATGCCGACATTCCCGACATCGAGGTGATCTCAGTCGGCATCCCCGACCCGCATTCCTCCGTGCTCGGCGGCAAGGGCGTGGGCGAGCTGGGCATCGTCGGCGTTGCGCCTGCGATCGCCAATGCGGTGTTCCACGCC
>NZ_RZSX01000828.1:0-2772 GCF_004023105.1 Mesorhizobium sp. M5C.F.Ca.IN.020.32.2.1
AGCAGTGCATGGACGGCCGCCAGGACAGCGTGCCAGTTCAGGGAATAGGCGCTGCGCCACATGGTCAGCTCGACGATCAGGGCAAGCCCGTGCGCCTCGATGAAGCCGATGCCGGTCCCGGGTGCATTGGCGAGCAGGGCGGCCTCGGCGCCGCTCCCGAAGAAGGAGCCAGCAATGTCGGTTATCAGGCCGCCTGCCGATGCGAGGATCAGGAAGCCGGCGTTGACGCGGATGAGAAGGTTTCCGAAAACGGGTGTCATGTTCGGTCCTTTCAGTTTGAAACTTGCGAAGCGGCTGCCACGGCGGTTCCGCCGCCGTGGCGTTTGTTGGGAGGGCTCGCCGTTAAGCGGCCAGCCGCTGCGGTTCGGCGACGGACTCGATGGGCTCAGCCGCCGACTCCGCCGGTGCCTTGATGCCGAACCACGCGACATAGAGGGTCGGCAGGACGAGCAGCGTCAGCACGGTCGCGACCATCAGGCCGCCCATCACCGCATAGGCCATCGGCCCCCAGAACACCGTCGGCGCGATGGGGATCATGCCGAGGATGGCGGCCGCCGCAGTCAAAAGGATCGGCCGCAGCCGGTGCGCGGTGGCGCTGATCACCGCCGACCACGGCTCTTCGCCGGAGGCGATGTGCTGGTCGATCTGCGTGATCAGGATGACCGAGTTGCGGATCACCATGCCGATCAGGGACATGACGCCGAGAATGGCGACGAAGCCCATCGGTGCTCCCGACATCAGCAGCGCGCCGGCAACGCCGATCAGCGCCAGCGGAGCGGTGAGCAGCACCAGCACCAGGCGCTGGAAGCTCATCAGCTGGATCATCAGCACGGTGGTCATGATGAACAGCATCAGCGGGAAGACGACGAAGATGCTCGCCTGCGCCTTGGCGCTGTCTTCGATCACGCCGCCCTGTTCGACGCTGTAGCCGGCCGGCAGTTCCGCCTTGAAGGCGGCGATCGCGCCGTCGAGCTTGCGGACCACGACGGCCGGCTCGGTGCCGGGCACGACGTCGGCCTGTACAGTCACCGTCGGCACGCGGCCCCGGCGCCAGATCAGCGGCGGCTCGGTCTGGTAGGTGAGCGTGGCCACCTGGTCGAGCGGCACACGGCGTCCGCCCGACGCGCTGACCGTCAGCGTGCGCAGCGTGTCGATGTCGGCACGTTCCGACTGGACCGCACGCGCCACGATGTCGACGAGGTAGGTGTCGTCGCGCATCTGCGTGATCTTCGACCCCGACAGGATCGAGTTGATCGTATCGGCGAGCTGCTGCGAGGAGATGCCGAGCGCGCGCGCCCTGTCCTGGTCGACCTCGATCTTGATGACCTTGGCCGGCTCGTTCCAGTCGTAGTTGATGTTGCGCACGGCTGCATCGCTGCCCAGCACCTGTGCGAACTGCTGCGCCAGGCTGCGCGTCTTGTCCGGGTCCGGTCCGCTGACCCGGAATCTCAGCGGCCAGCCGACCGGCGGTCCGAGTTCGAGCGGCGTGACGCGGGTCATGACGTCGTCGAAGCCTTTCGCAAGTGACGTTTCCAGCCGATCGATCACGGCCTGGCGCACGGCGTGGCCCTTCGTCACGACCACCGCCTGGGCGAAGAAGTCGTTGGCGAGCTGGGCATCGAGCGGCAGGTAGAAACGGACCGCGCCCTGGCCGACATAGAAGCTCCAGTGGTCGATGTCAGGATCGGCCGCGAGCAGCTTCTCGACCCGGCCCACCACCTCGTCCGTCGCCTTGATCGATGCGGTCTGCGGCAGGGTGAGGTCGACCATGATTTCGGGCCGGTCGGACTTCGGGAAGAACTCCTGACCGACAAAGCCCATGGCCACGACCGAGAGCGCGAACAGCCCGGCGGTCGCCGACAGCACCAGCCACTTCGCCCGCATCGCCGTTTCGAGCAGCGTCTGGAAGCCGCGCACCAGGCGCGAAGGCTGGTGGCTGCCATGGCCCTTGATGCGCTCGGGCAAAAGGGCGACGCCGGTCAACGGCGTGAACAGTACCGCGACGACCCAGGAAACAACCAGCGCTATGCCGACGACCGCGAACAGCGAGAAGCAATACTCGCCGGCGCCGCTCTTGGCGAAGCCGACCGGCACGAAGCCGGCGATCGTCACCAGCGTGCCGGTGAGCATCGGGAAGGCGGTCGAGGTATAGGCATAGGTGGCCGCCGAGATCTTGTCGTAGCCTTCCTCCATGCGCGAGATCATCATCTCCACCGCGATCATGGCGTCGTCGACCAGAAGGCCGAGCGCGATAATCAGCGCGCCGAGCGAGATGCGCTGCAGCGAGATGCCGAAATACTCCATGGTGACGAAGGTGATGGCGAGCACCAGCGGGATGGCGACGGCCACGACAATGCCTGGGCGCCAGCCGAGCGCCAGGAAGCTGACCGCAAGCACGATGGCGATGGCCTCGCCGAGGCTCTTGGTGAACTCGCCGACGGATTCTTCCACCACATGCGACTGGTCGGCGACCAGGCCGAGCTCGACGCCGAGCGGCAGCTCGGCCGCCATCTCGTGCATTTTTTCCTTGACGTTCTCGCCGAGCGCCAGCGCGTCGCCGCCTGATGTCATCGAGATGGCGATGCCGACAGCCGGCTTGCCGTTGAAGCGGAACATCGGCTGCGGCGGGTCGGAATAGGCGCGCTTAACCTCGGCAACATCGCCCAGCCTGAAATAATGGCCATTGGCGTAGAAGTTGATCGCCTTCAGGCTCTCCTCGGAGGTGAATTCGCCGGAAACCCGAATGGCAATGCGCTCGGGGCCGGCGTCGAC
>NZ_RZSX01000829.1:0-2766 GCF_004023105.1 Mesorhizobium sp. M5C.F.Ca.IN.020.32.2.1
GACTGGACCGGCTTTCGGCCCGACAGCGCGCCGCCGATCGAGGGCGGCGAGAAGATCCTTTCCTGGTGGCGTGAAAAGGGCAAGGACCCCAGGCAAAAGCTGCTCATCTTCTCCGACGGGCTCGAGGTCGAGACCATCGAGGAAACCTACCGCCACTTCCGCGGCAAGGTGCGCATGTCCTTCGGCTGGGGCACCAACCTGACCAATGATTTCGAAGGTTGCGCGCCGACCAACACCAACCGGCTCGACGCCATCTCGCTGGTCTGCAAGGTCACCGAGGCCAATGGCCGCCCGGCGGTCAAGCTCTCCGATAATCCAGCCAAGGCCACCGGCGACGAGAAAGAGATCGAACGCTATTTGCGTATATTTGGCGAGAAAGACCGCGTGGAGCAGCTGGTCAAGGTGTGAGGGGCGAGGGAACTCTTGGATAGCATGAGTTCCTTCGCCGTAGTGCGCTGCCGGTTGGCAATAGCAATACCCTTTGCGGCTTCATTGATCTTCCTCGCGCCCACCCCGGCCTTTGCCCATGCCTCCGATCGCGGCCACGTCCTGCTTCTGCCGACGGGCTACTACGTCGCCGGCGGCGCGCTTGCCGTTGCCGCCAGCTTTCTCGTCCTCGCGCTGCTGCCGTCAGACTTTCCCGCCCGCTTCTGGCGGCGGCGCCTGCCGCTTTTCGCATTCGGCAACGGCGCACGGGCAATCGTCAGCCTGATATCATTTGCCGGCTTTGCAATTCTTATTGCGGCCGGCTTGTTCGGCAGCCGCGATCCGCTTTCCAACCCGCTGCCGCTGGCCATCTGGACGCTGCTCTGGGTTGGGCTGGTTTTGCTGCAGGGGCTGCTCGGCAATCTCTGGTCATGGCTGAACCCATGGTACGGGCCTTGGCGTGTCATTTCCCGCCTGTTCGGCAAGCGGCAGACATGGCGCCCGCCTCCGTGGCTTGGCTGCTGGCCGGCCGTCGTGCTGTTCTTCGCCTTCGCCTGGTTCGAGCTGATCGACCCGGCGCCCGACGATCCGGCGCGGCTCGCCTGGGCCGCCGGTTTCTATTGGCTGCTGAGTTTTGCCGCCATGCTGGTGTTCGGCTACCGCGACTGGAGCCGGCGAGGCGAGTTCCTGGCCGTCTTCTTCGCCATGATTGCACGATTCGCCCTCCTTGAGCGCAATGAAGTCGAGCGCAGTGAAGGCGGTCGGCTCAGTCTGTGCTGGCCGGGCGCCACGCTCAGCGATGCCGCGCCGCTGTCGCTCAGCGGCATTGCTTTCCTGCTGCTTGCGCTGTCGTCGGTCTCCTTCGATGGCCTGTCGAAAACCTTCTTTTGGCTCGGCCTGTTCGGCCTCAATCCGCTGGAGTTTCCGGGCCGCACGGCGGTGATCGGCATCGGCACCTTCGGGCTCGTGCTGACGTTCGTCTTGCTTGCAGTCGCGTTCATCCTTGCCATTGTCCTTGGCCAGCGTCTTGCCGGCAGCCCGCATTCCCTCAGTCAGGCCGCAGGGCTGCTGGTCTGGTCGATCGTGCCGATCGCGCTCGCCTACCATGTCGCGCATTACCTGACGGCGCTGCTGGTCGATGGCCAATACGCCATCGCCGCTCTTTCCGACCCGTTTGCGCTGGGCTGGAACCTGCTCGGCACCGCCGGCATGCAGATCGAAGCCGGCGTGGCGGCTGGCGCCGGCTCGGCATGGTGGCTCTGGAATCTCCAGGCCGGCGTCATCATCGCCGGCCACATGCTCGCCGTGCTCGTTGCCCATGGCCTCGCCTGGCGATTGCACCCGGTTCCCGCTCGCGCCGCGCTCAGCCAGTTTCCGCTCACCGTGCTGATGATCGCCTATACGGTCTTCGGCCTGTGGTTACTTGCCACGCCTTCAGTCGGATGAGACAAAAGCCCGGCTCGATGGCGTCGATTGAACGTTGGGGAAAGCCCGCTTGCCACACCAGGGCTTTGATGATTTAGTTTGTACACATGCAATTTCGGCGCTCGTACCAGGGTCGCCCGCTTCGCTACAGCCATTGGTCAAAACTCAAAAACAAGGGGAACTGCCGTGACTGACAAGAATGGGTTTTTAGATCTCTCCAAAACCGGTCTCACCCGCCGCACGGCGCTGAAGGGGTTGGCCGCAGGCGCCGGCCTTGCCGTCGCGCCTGGGTTCGTGCGTTATAGCCAGGCGCAGAGCTCGGCGCCGATAAAGATCGGCTTCCAGTCCCACCGCACCGGCATCGGCGCCGCCTATGGTCGCTGGTACGAGAGGACCACCGCCGCCGCGGTCAAGGCGATCAACGAAGCCGGCGGCATCAACGGCCGGCCGGTCGAGGTGATCATCGAGGATGACGGCACCGATCCCGGCCGCGGCGCCGAAGTGGTCGGCAAATTCGCCACCCAGCACAAGACCGACATCGTCTACGGCACGCTGTTTTCGCATGTCGTCATCGGCTCGGCGCCGGCTGCCGGCGAGGCCAAGATGCCCTATTTCGTCGTCAGCGAAGGCCACCACGTCGCCTCGACCAAGCTCAACCGCTACGTCTTCCAGCCCGGCATCACCGACGTGAAGAGCCAGATCCAGGCGATGGCGCCCTGGATCGCGGCGAATGCCGGCAAGAAGGTGACGCAGATATTCCCAGATTTCGCCTTCGGCTACGACCATCGCGACTATCTGCCGCCGGCGCTGAAGGCGCAAGGCGCCGAAGTCATTGCCCAGATCGCCATCCCGCCGACGGAATCGTCCTTCACCAAATACTTCCCGCAGATCCCAGCCGAGACCGAGGTGATCTAC
>NZ_RZSX01000082.1:0-11865 GCF_004023105.1 Mesorhizobium sp. M5C.F.Ca.IN.020.32.2.1
CTGATATTGATTCCCACGC
Source organism: Mesorhizobium sp. M5C.F.Ca.IN.020.32.2.1 (assembly GCF_004023105.1). NCBI lineage: Bacteria > Pseudomonadati > Pseudomonadota > Alphaproteobacteria > Hyphomicrobiales > Phyllobacteriaceae > Mesorhizobium > Mesorhizobium sp. M5C.F.Ca.IN.020.32.2.1. The sequence goes on from NZ_RZSX01000082.1 coordinate 20, forward strand.
TGGCGATCCTCGCCGTGCTCACCGTGCAGCCAGGCAGCTACGGCGCGGCGGAGTTCATCGGGCAGGAAATCCTGATTGCGAAGGTCGACAAACTGAGCATCGTCTTCGCCACCGTTTTCACCATTATGGCGCTGATCGGCATGGTCTATGCGCTGCACCTGACGGGCGCCGGAGAGCATGTGGCGGCGTTCGTCTATGCTGGCAGCGCGCTCGGCGTGGTGTTTGCTGGCGACTACCTGACCCTATTCTTGTTCTGGGAAGCCATGGCGTTTGCCTCTGCCTATCTGGTTTTCGCCCAGGGAGGCGAGCAGGCGATCCGCGCCGCGTTCCGCTACCTCATGGTCCATATCACTGGCGGCGTCGCCCTGCTCGGCGGCGTCATTCTCCACGGGCTCGCCAGCGGCTCCTTGCTCTTCGGCCCGATCGCCGGGGGGATGGACGTCGCCGCCTACCTGATCCTTGCCGGGTTCATGCTCAACGCCGCGGTGCCGCCGCTCAACGCCTGGCTGACTGACGCCTACCCGGAGGCGACCGTCACCGGGGCGGTGTTCATGAGCGCCTTCACCACCAAGACCGCCGTCTACGTGCTGGCGCGGGCGTTTCCGGGGACCGAACTTCTGGTCTGGCTCGGCACCATCATGGCGCTTTACGGCGTCATCTACGCGGTGCTGGAGAACGACTGCCGGCGGCTCCTGGCCTATCACATCGTCAGCCAGGTGGGCTACATGGTGGCGGGCGTCGGCATCGGGACCGAGATGGCAGTGAACGGGGCTTCCAGCCATGCCTTCGCGCATATCCTCTACAAGGCGCTCCTGTTCATGGGTGCGGGGGCGGTGATCTACGTCACCGGGCGGCGCAAGCTCACCGAGCTTGGCGGGCTCTATAGGACCATGCCGCTGACCGTGGCGCTCTACATGGTCGGCGCCTTCGCAATCTCGGCATTTCCGTTCTTCTCGGGCTTCGTGACCAAATCGATGGTGGTGGCCGCCGCCGGGCAGGATCACCGCGCGCTGGTGGTGCTGGCGCTGACGATGGCGTCGTCGGGGACCTTCCTGCACACTGGGCTCAAGCTCCCGTATTACATGTTCTTCGGCACGGACCAGAGGCTGGAGGGGCGGGAGCCGCCCCGCAACATGCTGGTTGCAATGGGCATGGCGGCGGTGCTGTGCATCGCGATCGGGGTGTTCCCCCAACTACTTTACGCGCTGCTGCCCCATCCGGTCGACTTCGAACCCTACACCGGCGTCCATATCACCGAGAGCCTCGGCATACTGATGTTTACCGCATTGGGTTTCGTGCTGTTCCTCAGGGCGCTCGACCCCGAGAACACCATCAGTATCGACACCGACTGGTTCTACCGCAGGGCCGCGTGGTACTTCACGTGGCTCGCCGAAAAACCGCTGGCGCGTTACGAGAAGGCGGTGAGCGACATCTCCGAGACCGCGGTGCTGCCCTTCCTGCATGGAACCGCACGGGCTGGACTGCGGATCGATCTCAACGGTGTGGACGCCGTCGTCAACGGCGTCGCCCGTTCGATCCTGCGCGGTGGCGGCGCGCTGCGACAGTTGCAGACCGGCGTCGTGACCCATTACGCGCTGGCCATGATCGTAGGTGTGATCGCAGCCATCGCCGTCTTCGCTGTGGTGTGGCGGTAGGGGTGCGATGGCGGTCCCGCTGCTTAGCCTCATCGTGTTCATGCCCGCCGCCGGGGCAGCGGTTCTGATGTTTCTCCGCAGCGACGAGACGGTGCGGTGGACGGCGCTAGGTGTCACCGTCCTCGACCTCGCTCTCTGCATCGCTATGCTGGCCGGCTTTGACACCACTACCCACGAGATGCAGTTCACCGAGACGCGCCCGTGGGTGCCCGCGCTCGGAATCACTTACGCGCTCGGCATCGACGGAATCAGCGCGCTCTTTGTATTCCTGACTGCGTTACTGGGCTGGATCTGCGTGCTCGCCTCGTGGGTCGCGATCGACCGCAAGGTGAAGGAGTTCATGGTCAGCCTGCTGGCCATGCAGGCGCTGATGCTGGGGGTGTTCTGCGCGCTCGACCTGTTCCTGTTCTACGTCTTCTGGGAGGCGATGCTGATCCCGATGTACGTAATCATCGGCGTCTGGGGTGGCGACGGCCGGGTCTATGCGGCGTTCAAATTCTTCCTCTACACGCTGGCGGGCAGCCTTCTGTTCCTGATCGGTGTCATCGTGCTCTATTTCCACGGCGGCGAGACTTTCGACATCCTCGCCCTGACGGCGCAGGATTTGCCATTCCGGGTTCAGTCCTGGCTGTTCTTTGCCTTCCTGATCGCCTTCGCAGTCAAGGTGCCGATGGTCCCGGTCCATACCTGGCTGCCGGACGCCCATGTGCAGGCGCCGACGGCGGGCAGCATCATCCTCGCCGGAGTGCTCCTGAAGATGGGCGCCTACGGGTTCCTGCGATTCTCGCTACCGATGCTGCCGGAGGCGTCGCTGCATTATTCGACGCTAATGCTGGCCCTTTCGGCGCTTGCGATCGTCTATGGCGGGTTGCTTGCCTTGGCGCAGGATGACCTCAAGAAGCTGGTTGCCTATTCCAGCATCAGCCACATGGGCTTCGTGACGCTGGGAATTTTCACGTTGAACCTCCGTGGGCTCGAGGGCGGCATCCTGCAAATGTTCAATCATGGCGTAACGACGGGCGCGTTGTTCCTGTTCGTCGGTCTGATCTACGAGCGGACCCATACCCGCAGCATCGCGGATTATGGCGGGCTGATGAAGGCGGCGCCGGTCTATACCGCGTTTCTTGCGCTGTTCACCCTGTCGTCGATGGCGCTGCCGGGAACGAATTCGTTCGTGGGCGAGTTGCTTGTGCTGTCGGGCGCGTTTGCGGCCAATCTGGCTGTCGGCGCCGCCGCCGTTCTGGGTGCTCTGCTGGGCGCGGCCTACCTGCTTGGCATGTACAGGAAAGTCGCGCTCGGTCCGGCCAGCGTCGGCGCGCCGTTCAAGATACGCGACGTGAACGCCCGCGAGATGGTGGCGATCCTGCCACTGGCCGCCTTTGTCCTCTGGGTCGGGCTCTATCCGAAACCCTTTCTCGACATCATCGACGCATCGTCGAAGCATCTGCTGGCGCAGGTGCACGGCAGGGGGGAAGGCCCATGACCGACGCCGCGCTCTACCAGTCGATCCTTGCGAGCCTGCCCGAGATCGTCGTGGTCACCGGCGCCTGCAGCCTCCTGATCCTGGGTCAGATTGTGCCAAAGGGGCCGGGGCATTTCCTCGTCTGGGCTTCCGCTGCAACCGTGCTGGTTGCGGCCCTGGCGACACTGTTACTGGCGGGCGAGGTGCGGCCGGCCTATTCGGGCATGTTTATCGCCGACCGCTTCGCGGTCTTCTTCAAGATGGTGTTCTACCTTTCGACCATCCTGACGTTCCTCCTGTCGCGAAAATATGCCGAGATCGAGGAGATCGCGTTGAGCGAATACTATGTCCTGCTGCTCATTGCGCTTTCCGGCATGATGATCATGGCCTCGGCAACCGATCTTCTGTCTATCTATGTCGGCCTTGAGCTGATGGCGCTCTCGACCTATGTGCTCACCGGCTTCCTCAGGAAGGAGCGGCGGTCGAACGAGGCGGCGCTGAAATACGTGGTTCTCGGCGGGGTCTCGACAGGAATCTTCCTCTACGGCGTCTCACTGATCTACGGGATCACCGGCACGACGCAGCTGGACGGGATGGCTGCGGCGGTGATCGGCGACCCGCTCGATCCCGGATTGCTCCTGGCGGTGGTCTTCATCGTCGCGGGGCTGGTCTTCAAGGTCGGCGCGGTGCCGTTCCACATGTGGGTGCCGGACGTCTATGAAGGCGCGCCGACGACAATCACGGCCTTCATGTCGGTCGCCCCCAAGGCGGCGGGGTTCGCGGTGATCCTGCGCGTGTTCCTCAACCCGCTGGTCGCCGCTTCCGACGCCTGGATCATCGTCGCGGTGATCGCGGTGGTGACGATGGCGCTCGGCAGCTTCGTGGCGCTGGTGCAGGACAATTTCAAGCGCCTGCTCGCCTATTCCAGCATCGCCCATGCGGGCTTCGCGCTCTTCGGCGTGGTGGCGGGTGGCGCCGACGGGATTGCCGGCGTGATGCTCTACCTGCTGATCTACGCCTTCATGAATCTCGGTATCTTCGGCATCGTCATCATGATGCGGAATGGCGATTTCTCCGGCGAGGTCATCGAGGACTACGCCGGCTTCGCCAAGTCGCATCGCGGGTTGGCGCTTCTGATGCTGCTCTACCTGTTCTCGCTCGCCGGCATTCCGCCGACAGCCGGGTTCTTCGCCAAGTTCTACGTGCTGGTGGCGCTCGTCGAGCGGGGTTTCGTCACGCTGGCGGTGATCGCGGTGCTGCTGAGCGCCGTCGCCGCCTACTTCTACATCCGCATCGTCATGGTGATCTACATGCGCGAGCCGGGGCGCGCGTTCGAGCCTGCCCTGACGCCGTCCGTCCGCACCACGCTCGCCTTGACCGCCGCCGGCACCATCGGCATCGGACTGTTTCCGGCGTGGTTTCTGAGGCTTGCCCAGAGTTCCGTGTTCGGCGGTTGACTACGATTGGATTTGCAATGAACGGGCCAACCGAATACTCTTGGCGCTACGAAAGGATGCCCTAGTCGCTGCACGAGGGCCGCACCGCCGGCCAGAAGATTGGTCGGTCGCAGCTTGAGCAAGCCCTCGGTGGGTGACCGGGGCAGCGCGACATGACTGGAATGGAATTCCTGCCGGTTCTCTTCATGGTCGCCGGAATTGTCCTGGTGGCCGTGGCGACGCTGTTCGTCTCCTCGCTCCTGCGCCCGTCCAACCCCTATCCCGCGAAGAACATGCCCTATGAGTGCGGTATGGACCCGGCCGGCGAGGCCGCCGGGGGCCGCTTTAGGGTGCAGTTCTTCATCCTAGCAATCCTGCTGGTGGTGTTCGACGTCGAGGCGATGTTCCTGTTTCCCTGGGCCGTCGTGCTGAAGGAGATCGGGCTCGTCGGCTATGTCGAGATGTTTGTCTTCATGCTGCTGCTTATCGTGGGCTTCGCCTACGCCTGGCTGAAAGGAGCGCTGGAATGGGAGGAGTAGGCGAAACGATTCGCGACAGCGTGCTGTTCACCACCGCCGACAGCGTCATCAGCTGGAGCCGGCGGTCGGCGCTCTGGCCCGAGACCTTCGGGATTGCCTGCTGCGCCATCGAGATGATTTCGGCCGGCTGCGCCCGCTACGACCTCGACCGCTTCGGCGTGGTGTTTCGACCTTCGCCCCGCCAGTCCGACGTGATGATCATCGCCGGCACGGTGACGCGGAAGTTCGCTCCGGTCGTGCGCCGGCTCTTCGACCAGATGCCGGAGCCACGCTGGGTCATCGCCATGGGCACCTGCGCGATCTCGGGCGGGGTCTACAACACTTACGCCGTGGTGCAGGGGGCCGAGACTTTCGTGCCGGTGGACGTGCATGTGCCCGGCTGCCCGCCGCGGCCCGAGGCACTGATGCATGGCATCCTTCTGCTCCAAGAGAAGATCAAGAGGTCCCGCGCGCTGGCCGGGACGCCTCTGGACCGGGTTGTAGCCTCATGAGCGTGGAGACGTCCCTCATCCGCACCCTGATCGCGGAACGTTTCGGGGGGGAAATCGAGGAGCTTGACTTCTCGCATGGGGTTCACGCTTTCGCCTCACCGCCTGACATGATCGTCGAGCTCTGCCAATTCCTGAAGGGCCATCCGACGCTGCGGTTCGATTTCCTGTCCGACATCTGCGGGGTCGACCATTATCCCGAAACGCTGCGCTACGAGGCGGTATACCACCTCTATTCGCTGCCGAACAAATGGCGCGTTCGGATCAAATGCCGCCTCGGCGATCCGCCGCGGGTCCCGTCGGTGACGGGAGTCTGGCGGACCGCCAACTGGCACGAGCGCGAGGCTTGGGACATGTATGGCATCCGGTTCGAGGGCCATCCCGACCTGCGCCGGATCTATATGTGGGAAGGCTTCGAGGGCTTTCCGCAGCGCAAGGACTTTCCGCTCCGGGGCTACAAGGATACGCTGAACCCGTTTGGCGCGGAAGGCCCGCCGCCGACGCAGCCCGATCTCGCCACCAAGGACATTCCATAAGGGAGGCCGTTCGACGCTGGGAAGTGAGATGACCGAAGTCACGGAACTGAGCAGGCCGGCAGGTGAGGCGCTCGACACAAAGGAGGTGCTTCTCAACCTCGGCCCGCAGCATCCCAGCACGCATGGGGTGCTGCGGCTCGTCCTTGAGCTGGACGGCGAGTATGTCGCGCGCGTGGACCCACACATCGGCTACCTCCACCGCGGCACCGAAAAGCTGGCCGAGAGCTTCACTTACACCCAGATTTTTCCGCTAACCGACCGGCTCGACTACCTCTGCCCGCCCTCGAACAACCTCGCTTTCGCGCTAGCGGTGGAGAAGCTCCTGGGCATCGAAGCGCCGATCCGCGCGCAATATATCCGCGTGCTGATGGCCGAACTCGCGCGGATCTCCGGTCACCTCCTGATCACCGGTGCGTTGCCGATGGACCTGGGCGCCATGACCGCGTTGCTTTACGCCATGCGCGAGCGTGAAATGATCATGGACCTGTTGGAGATGATCAGCGGGGCGCGTATGCACACCTCTTTCTGCAGGGTCGGCGGCGTGCGCGAGGATCTGCCCGACGGGTTCTTCCCCAAGATCAGGGAGTTCTGCGACATCTTCCCGAACCGGATCCGCGATTATGAACGGCTGATCGAGAACAACCGGGTGTTCCTGAAGCGCACGCAAGGGATCGGCGTGATCTCCGCCGAGGATGGCATCGATCTTGGCCTGAGCGGCCCGAACTTGCGGGCCTCGGGCGTCGACTGGGACATCCGCCGCGACGAGCCCTATGAGATCTACGACCGGTTGGCTTTCAACGTCATTACCCGCGATGAGGGCGATTGCTACGCGCGCTGGCAATGCCGCGTCGAGGAGATGCGCGAGAGCGTCCGGATCATCGAGCAATGCCTTGACCAGATGCCCGAGGGGCCGTTCCAGATCGATATGCCGACCATCGCTTTCCCAGTGGATAAGGACAGGGTGCACTGCTCGATGGAGGCGCTGATCCAGCATTTCGACCTCTCGGCCTATGGCTTCAAGGTGCCGAAGGGCGAGGTCTATTCGGCGATCGAGGCGCCAAAGGGCGAGCTCGGGTTCTACATCATCAGCGACGGGTCGCAAAAACCGTTCCGGATGAAAGTGCGGGCACCGTCATTCGTCAACCTTCAGGGACTGTTCGGGGTCGGCAATGCCCGCTACCTGGCGGACATGATCGCCGTGCTGGGCAGCCTCGACCCTGTGATGGCCGAGGTGGACAAGTAGCAGGAGATTTTGGACGCCATGAACATGCGCGAACAGATCGAGGCGGCGGCGGCGCGGTATCCCGACCAGCGCTCGGCGATCATGCCCGCGCTTCTGATCGCGCAAAAGGAACATGGCCATCTACCCGGCCCGGTGTTGGAAGAGGTCTCCGACATCCTCGGTGTCGAGCGGGTCTGGGTCTACGAATTGGCGACCTTCTACACCCTCTTCCATACCGAGCCGGTGGGCCTGTTCCACCTGCAACTCTGCGACAACCTATCCTGTATGCTGCGCCGATCCGAGGACCTGCTGAGGCATCTGGAGACTGTGCTGGGGATCGAAAAGGGCGGCACGACCCCGGACGGGCTGTTCACGCTTTCGACCGTCGAATGCCTCGGCGCTTGCGAGATGGCCCCGGTGATGCAGGTCGGCGACGACTATCACGGCGACCTCGACATTGCGCGGATCGACGCGCTCTTGGACAGGCTGCGCGCGGCGGCAGGGCAAGCGACTGGCGCCGAACTCGCCGCCGCAGGACCGCCGGGTGAATAGCCGCCATGTTCGAACCGGTCCTTCTCAGAAACATGGACGTGCCGGATGGCCATCTGCTTTCGAGCTATGAGGCCGGCGGCGGCTACCAGGCGCTGGCGAAGGCGCTGCGCGAGCACACGCCCGACGAGATCATCGACCTCGTCAAGCAATCGAACCTGCGTGGTCGCGGCGGCGCCGGATTCCCGACCGGGTTGAAATGGAGCTTCGTGCCGAAACGGGCCGACAAGCCGAAATACCTGTGCTGCAACGCCGATGAGGGCGAGCCCGGCACGTTCAAGGACCGGATCATCATGGAGCGTGATCCGCACCAACTGATCGAGGGCATGGTGATCAGCGCCTACGCGATCGGGGCGGAAACCGCCTATGTCTACATCCGCGGGGAATATGTGCTGGCGATCCACCGGCTGAAGCAGGCGATCGCCGAGGCCCATGCGAAGGGTTATCTGGGAACACGGATTCTGGGCTCGGATTTTAATTTCGTCGTGCACATCCATTGCGGCGCCGGCGCATATATCTGCGGCGAGGAGACGGCGATGCTCGACTCGCTCGAAGGCAAGCGGGCGCAGCCCCGTCTGAAACCGCCATTTCCGGCGGTCGCGGGGCTCTACGCCAGCCCGACCGTGATCAACAATGTCGAGACGCTGGTCTGCGTGCCGCATATCGTGGCGCGGGGGCCGGACTGGTTTCGCAGCATCGGCCCTGACAAGAGCCCCGGTCCGAAGCTTTATTGCCTCAGCGGGCACGTGCGGAACCCGGGCCTTTACGAACTGCCGATGGGCATATCGCTGCGTGAACTGGTCGAGGACCGCGCCGGGGGGCCGCCGCCGGGGCGCAGGATCAAGGCGGTGATCCCCGGCGGGGTCTCGGCGCCGCTGATCCCCGAGCGCGGGCTGGATGTCGGGATGGACTTCGACTCGCTGGCTGCGGTCGGCTCGATGCTTGGCTCAGCCGGAGTGATCGTGATCGACGACTCGACCTGCATGGTCAAGGTCGCCACCCGAATCATCGAGTTCTTCCACCACGAGTCCTGCGGGAAATGCACGCCTTGCCGCGAAGGGCTGAACTGGGTGGTGAAAGTGCTGCGCCGGGTCGAGACAGGGCAGGGCGCGCCGGACGATCTGGAACAGCTGGAATCGCTCTGCAAGGGCATTTTCGGCAACACGTTCTGCGCTCTGGGTGACGGCGCGGCTATGGGGCTGCGGGCGGCACTGGCGCATTTCGAGCATGAATTCGTCGCCCATATCGAGGAGGGCAGGTGCTCGCTTCACTAAGGAGCGCGCAGGGAGAAGCCCGCAAGAAGTCATGGTTAGCGTCACGATCGATGAACAAACGCTGGAAGTGGACGCAGGCTCTACGGTGCTGCAGGCTGCCGAGCGTTTGGGCATCGCAATCCCGACCTTCTGCTATCTGAAGCGGCTGCCGGCGCTGGCCTCCTGCCGCATGTGCCTAGTGGAGATCGAAGGGCAGCGGCGGCTGCAGCCTTCCTGCGCCACCGCGGTCACCGACGGCATGGTGGTGCGGACTAACACGCCGCTAATCGACGAAACGCGCTCTTCCATGCTCGACATGCTGCTTGCCAACCACCCCCTCGACTGCCCGATCTGTGACAAGGGCGGCGAGTGCGAGCTTCAGGACATGGTGATGGCATACGGGCCCCGGGAAAGCCGATTCCGCGATGCCAAACGTGTGTTCCACTCCGAGGACATCCGTCTCAGCCCCGTCATCATCATGAACGTCAACCGCTGCATCCAGTGCCAGCGCTGCGTCCGGATGTGCGAGGACGTGGTCGGAGCGGTCGCCTTGGGCACCATCGAAAAAGGCATGGATACCGCCGTTACCGGCTTCGAGGGCAGCCTCGCGAGTTGCGACCAGTGCGGCAATTGCGTCGAGGTCTGCCCGGTCGGCGCGCTGATGAGCTTCCCCTATCGCTACAAGGCACGGCCCTGGGATCTGGTCGAGACCGACACGGTCTGCCCGCATTGCGGCACCGGCTGCCAGCTCACCGTCGGCGCGCGCAAGGGCGAGTTCATGCGGGTCCGCTCGAAGTGGGAGCATGGCGTCAATCGCGAAACGCTCTGCGTGCGGGGGCGCTTCGGCCTCGACTTCGTCGGGAGCCGGGACCGGATCAAGCGGCCGATGATCCGTCGTGACGGCGCACTGGTTCCGGTTTCCTGGGACGAAGCCGGGGACTACCTGCGCCGGCGCCTGTCGGCCGTCGAGAGCAAGGCTGCGGGCGGGCTGGCCTCGCCGCGCCTGCCCAACGAGGTGCTTTATCAGTTCCAGAAGCTGATGCGGACGGTATTCCGGACCAACAACATCGACTGCTCGTCGCGCTGGTCCACGCCCTTCGAGACGCTCGGCCCGTCGGTGGCGGGCTTCTACAGCCGCGCGCCGCTGGAGGAGGTGATCGGCAACGACTGCGTGCTTGTCGTCGGTGGCAACGTGACCGACGAGAACCCGGTCACTGAATACCTGCTGCGAGACGCGGCGCGGCGGAGGCAGACCAGGTTGCTCATGCTCTCGGCGAGGCCATCCCGGCTGGACACCGATGCCCGAGCGGTCGTTCGTGTTGCTCCGGGCGCTGAGGCTGCGGCCCTTGCCGCAGTGGTGGCCGGTCTCGTGGCGGCGGCCGGCCAAGCCTTGCCGAGCGAGGTTCTTGGGGGCGTCGGCGCGGCAGCCGGCTGGGCACCAGCGACTACCGGCAGCGACGGGCCGGACCGTCTAGCCGCTGCGCTGCTGGACGGCGGGAGCGTCGCTGTGCTTGTCAGCGCCGACCTCCTGAGGCTTTCCGAAGCGCGCGCAACGCTGCAGCAGCTCACCAACCTGCTGCGGGTGCTCCGCGTGCTCGGCAAGGGCCCGGCGATGCAGTTCCTCTTCGACCGAGCCAACCAGCTGGGCGCCTGGGACATGGGGGTTCTGCCGGCGGCCCTGCCGGGGCTGCGCCCGGTCGGCGATCACACGGCGCGCACAGCTCTCATACGGGCCTGGGGCGCCGAAATTCCGCCTGAGCCGGGCGCGGATCTCGACGCAATGCTGGCGCTTTGTGACAAGGGGCGGGTAGGCGCGCTTTATATCGTCGGAAGCGACCCCCTGATGACCTATCCCGACCGGGGATTCGTCAAGCGGGCGCTCGATGCCACCGATCTCCTGATCGTGCAGGACACCTTCCTCACCGATACCGTGGGTCTGGCCGATGTCGTCCTGCCTGCGGCGGGTTATGGAGAGGAATCCGGCACCTTCACCAACAACGAGGGCCGGATCCAGGCGGTCCGCAAGTTCCGCGAACCCGCCTTCGAGGCGCGGGGCAATCTGGCGATCTTGGACTTCGTCGCAGCGCTCCGCAACCAGGCAATGCAACCGTCGATGCAAGGCGAAATCCTCCGCGAGATTGCCCGGCTGGTTCCGGCCTACCAAGGGCTGACGCAGGACGGGCTTGGCGCTGACGGAGCATTCACCACGGCGGACCCGACGCCGCCGGCTGGCGAGTTCTTCGCCCCTCCGCCTAACCCGAATGCGGCCGACCGGCTCATGTTGGTCACCGGCAACTGCCTGTTCCACAATGGATATCTTTCCGAACGCTCGGAGATCCTAAATACGGTGGCGGATGACCCGTATGTTGAGATGAGCGCGTGGGACGCCGCGCAGCTTGGCCTTTCGGATCGCGATCAGGTGATCGTACGATCCACCCAGGGCGAACTGAGGGCGCAGCTCAAGGTCAATAGGCATTTTCCCGGGAGGCTCGTGTTCGTGCCGGAAAACTATAGAGACCTGCGTCTCAACAGCCTTATGCGGCGGGGCGAATACCCTTGTCCGGTGGAGGTTCAAAAGGCGCACGCTGCCTTCGCCACCGGAGTCGAGGCGCGCCCTGAAAGTCGCGGCCGAGGCATTGCCGAGCTTCCGGGCAGTTCACCCTAATCGGCTCCCCCGGGGTTCGTATCCTCAGTGATAAGGGCTGT
>NZ_RZSX01000830.1:0-2763 GCF_004023105.1 Mesorhizobium sp. M5C.F.Ca.IN.020.32.2.1
CGTAGACTATGTGGCGGCGGGCATCATGTCCGCCGCCCAAGCCGATGTGCTGCGCCAGGCTGTCGCCGAGCGGCAGAACATCCTCGTTGCCGGCGGCACGTCGACGGGCAAGACGACGCTGACCAATGCCCTCCTGGCCGAGGTCGCCCGCAGCGGCGATCGCGTGGTGTTGATCGAGGACACGCGCGAGCTGCAATGCGCCGCGCCCAACTTCGTGGCGTTGAGGACCAAGGACGGCATCGTCACACTGTCCGATCTCGTGCGCTCCTCGCTGCGGCTGAGGCCCGACCGGATTCCGATCGGCGAGGTGCGCGGCGCCGAGGCGCTCGATCTGCTGAAGGCCTGGTCGACCGGCCACCCCGGCGGCATCGGCACCATCCACGCCGGCACCGCCATCGGCGCACTGCGCCGCCTCGAACAGCTCATCCAGGAAGCCGTCGTCACAATTCCGCGCGCGCTGATCGCCGAGACCATCGACGTCATCGCCGTGCTTTCCGGCCGCGGCTCGGCCCGGCGCCTCGCCGAGCTCGCCCACGTCACTGGGCTCGGGTCCGGCTGCGACTACGACCTGTCCCCTGCCCTCCCGTCCCTCGAACCCAATGGAGCCACCTCATGAAGCTGAAAAAACTTCGTGTCCGTCCCCGCGTCGGCGCAACCGCGCTCGCCGCCTCGCTCAGCCTCACCTTGACCCAGGCCACCTATGCGGCCGGATCGTCCATGCCCTGGGAAGAGCCGCTGCAGCAGATCCTCGAATCCATCGAAGGCCCAGTCGCCAAGATCATCGCGGTGATCATCATCATCGTCACCGGCCTGACGCTGGCCTTCGGCGACACAGCTGGCGGCTTTCGGCGCCTGGTGCAGATCGTCTTCGGCCTTTCGATCGCCTTCGCGGCTTCGAGCTTCTTCCTCTCCTTCTTCTCGTTCGGCGGCGGGGCCGTGATCTGATGGAAGAGGTTCCCGGTTTCACCGCGCCCGTCCATCGCGCCCTGACCGAGCCGATCCTTCTCGGCGGCGCGCCCCGCTCGGTCGCCATCCTAAACGGCACGCTCGCGGCCGCGCTCGGTCTCGGCCTCCGCCTCTGGCTCGCCGGCGTCCTGCTCTGGGCGATCGGACACCTCGCAGCCGTCTGGGCGGCGCGCCGCGATCCGCTCTTCGTCGAGGTGGTGCGCCGGCATCTGCGCATTCCCGCGCATCTCGAGCTGTGAGGTAGCGCGATGATGAACCTTGCCGAATACCGTCGCAGCAGCGCCCGCCTCGCCGATTATCTTCCCTGGGCCGCCCTGGTCGGGGAAGGCATCGTCCTCAACAAGGACGGCAGCTTCCAGCGCTCGGCCAAGTTCCGCGGTCCAGATCTCGACAGTTCCGTGCCGGCCGAGCTGGTCGGCGTCGCGGGCCGCCTCAACAATGCGTTCCGCCGTCTCGGCTCGGGCTGGAGCATCTTTGTCGAGGCGCAGCGCCACGAGGCCGCGAGTTATCCAAGGAGCGCCTTCCCGGACGCCGCCTCGGCCGTGGTCGACGCCGAGCGCAAGGCCGACTTCGAGGAGGCGGGCAGCCACTTCGAGTCGAGCTACTTCCTGACTATCGCCTATCTGCCGGCGGCCGAGGACAGCGCACGCGCCGAAGCCTGGCTCTATGAGGGCCGCGACCAGACGGGCGTAAATCCCTGGGAGATCCTCAAGGGCTTCGTTGATCGCACCGATCGCGTAATCGCCCTACTCGACGGCTTCATGCCCGAATGCCGCTGGCTCGATGACGCCGAAACCCTAACCTACCTCCACTCGACGGTCTCGACCAAGCGGCATCTAGTTCGCGTCCCCGAGACGCCGATGTACCTGGACGCGCTGCTGGCCGACCAGCCGCTCGCCGGCGGCTTAGAGCCACGTCTTGGCGATGCGCACCTGCGCATCCTCACTATCGTCGGTTTTCCGGCGGCGACAACGCCCGGCATCCTCGATGAGCTCAACCGCCTCGCCTTCCCCTATCGCTGGTCGACGCGCGCCATCCTGCTCGACAAGACCGACGCCACGAGGCTGGTCACCAAGATCCGCCGCCAGTGGTTCGCCAAGCGGAAGTCCATCGCTACCATCGTCAAGGAGGTGCTGACCAACGAGGCTTCCGTGCTGGTCGACACCGACGCGGCCAACAAGGCTGCCGATGCCGACCTCGCCCTCCAGGAGCTCGGTGCCGACTACGCGGGTGAGGCGTACGTCACCGCGACCGTGACGGTCTGGGACGCCGATCCCCGGGTTGCCAGCGAAAAGCTTCGCCTAGTCGAGAAAGTCATCCAGGGCCGCGACTTCACCGGCATGGTTGAGACTATCAACGCGGTCGACGCCTGGCTCGGCACCCTCCCCGGCCACCTCTACGCCAATGTGCGCCAGCCGCCCATCTCGACGCTGAATCTCGCCCACATGATCCCCCTGAGTGCTGTGTGGGCGGGGCCGGAACGGGACGAGCACTTCCAAGCGCCCCCGCTGCTCTTCGGCAGAACGGAAGGCTCGACCCCGTTCCGGTTGTCTCTCCATGTCGGCGACGTCGGACACACCCTTGTCGTTGGACCGACGGGCGCGGGCAAGTCGGTGCTGCTGGCCCTCATGGCGTTGCAGTTCCGGCGCTACGACAATTCCCAGGTCTTCGCCTTCGACTTCGGCGGGTCAATCCGCGTTGCCTCGCTCGCCATGGGCGGCGACTGGCACGATATCGGTGGTGAACTCACCGACGGAACCGAGTCGTCGGTTTCGTTTCAGCCTCTGGCCGGCATCG
>NZ_RZSX01000831.1:0-2759 GCF_004023105.1 Mesorhizobium sp. M5C.F.Ca.IN.020.32.2.1
TATCTGTTCATCTCGCACGACATGGCGGTGGTCGAGAACATTTCCGATCGTGTCGCCGTCATGTATCTCGGCCAGATCGTCGAAATGGGCACCCGCGACCAGGTCTTTTCGAACCCGCGCCATCCCTACACGAAGCGCTTGATCGAGGCCGTGCCGGTGCCCGATCCGGCAAGGCGCCGGCCGCGTTTCGCGCGTCTCGACCAGGAGATCCCGAGCCCGACTCGAAAAATCGGCGAGGAGCCGCCGAAACTGGCCCTGAAGGATCTTGGCAACGGTCATCTCGTTGCTGTTTCCTAGAGCGGGATGAATTTAGGTTGGCGGGCCGCGCTCGCGCGAGTTTTTGAAGGTGCTGGTGCAGGACGCTGATCTGGATGGGCTGAAACGCTGGTCGTTCACCACAGCGCGCATCGGCGAGACGAAGCTGCTGATCTCGCGCACCGGCGTGACCGGCGAGCTCGGCTTCGAGCTTTTCGTGCCGGCCGACGAGGCCGCCACCGTCTGGGACGCGTTGATGCGGGCCGGCCAGGATTTCGGCCTGAAACCCTATGGCGTGCTGGCGATATTCACGCTTGGACTGGAGAAGGCCTATCCGGCGTTCTGGCCGACGGCGAGGATCCGGCGTCGTCACTATAGCGACCACGGCTATTCCTCGGGCAAGGTGCTGGCGACCGCGCATCTGCGGCTGCCGTTCACGCAGATCGGGACGGTGCTCAGCATCGACATCGATGGCGCGCCGACACGCGCGGTGGTGTCGGCGATGCCGTTCTTCGATCCTGACGGGGTGAGGCTGAGGGCATCCTCGACACAAGTAGTTTTGGCAGGTCGAGCCGATCGGCAGCGAACGTCGATGATTCCTGTCAGTGGCAGGTCGCAAACATCTAGGATTAGCCGAAGCATCCCTCCACTTCGTCATCCCAGGGCGGAGCAAGGAGCGAAGCGACGCGGCGCAGACCCTGGGATCCATTCCGTGACATCAGCCGAAGAATGCAGCGGACCAGAACCGGACGCTACCAGCCCGTTCCGCGAAAAGCTCGAACCACTCTGGCTTCTCGATCAGCTCCATCTTCCATTGGCGCGGCCAACGCTTCAGCGACTTCTCACGCTGGATGGCGTCTCGAATGTCGAAATGTTCCTCGTACCAGACCAGACGCTGCACGCCGTAGCGGCTGGTGAAGCGCGAGCCCTGGCCGGATTTGTGCTCCGGCATGCGGCGGCCGAGGTCGTTGGTGACGCCGATGTAGATCGTGCCGCGCTTCTGGCTCGCGGTCATATAGGCATAGCCGGTCATGGCTGAAGGGTAACGAGCACAGTTGCGAATACAAGCACCGTTCTGAGCCGCTGCATTCTTCGGCTGAGGTAACGGAATGGATCCCAGGGTCTGCGCCGCGTCGCTTCGCTCCTTGCTCCGCCCTGGGATGACGAAGTCGTGGTGACTTATGCCCAATCGCCAGCGTCAGAGATGGCGGCTGGAGGCCGGCCGACGACCGTCCACAGCCGCTTTCAGGCTCAGTCTAAGAACCAAGTCCTCTGTGCAGAGGAACTAGTTTCGAAGTCCTGTGATGGTAACGCAATAACGGAACGCGAACGGCCAGCGAGGGCTGTCACCTCAAACCTGATCCGCGATCAGCCGGTATTGGTCAGGCCGGCGATATCTGGCGAAGTCGAAATTCACCTTGCGGCAGACGGCTATCAGGTCGAGATCGGCGCGATGGACGATCACCTCGTCGCCGAGCGACATCGCCTGCGCCGCGATTTCGCCGGTCGGGGCGATGATGCAGGAGCCGCCGATCAAGGCCTGGCCGTCCTCGACGCCGGCCTTGGCCGCTGCCGCGACCCAGACCGTGTTCTGATAGGCGCCGGCCTGCATCGGCAGGTGGTTGTGGAACATGCGCAGATGCGCCAGCGCCGGCGCCTCATCGAGCAGCAGCGGCGTGTTGTAGCCGATCAGGACAATTTCGGCGCCGTTGAGGCAGAGCATGCGGTAGGTCTCCGGCCAGCGCCGGTCGTTGCAGATCGCCATGCCGACGCGCACGCCGCGATAGACGAAGACCGGAAAACCGAGATTGCCGGGCTCGAAATAACGCCGCTCGAGATGGACGGTCGTGCCCGGTTCCGGCTCACTCGATCCCGGCACATGGATTTTGCGATAGCGCCCGACAAGCTTGCCGTCCTGCCCGACCAGATCCATCGTGTTGAAGCGGCCCCGATCGACGCGCGTCAGCTCGGCATAGCCGAGCGCGAAGCCTATCTTGAGCCGCGCCGCGGCGTCGTAAAGGCGCTGCGTCTGCCGGCCCGGCATATCAGGCTCGAAGAACGCCTCGATCTCGGCCTGGTCGTCGATCCGCCAACGCGGAAAGAAGGTTGTCAGCGCCAGTTCGGGAAACACCGCGATTTCGGCGCCGGCGGCAGCCGCTCTTTCCAGAAGCGCGATGAGCCGGTCCACCGTTTCGGCGCGTTGCGCGCTTTTCTGTATCGGGCCGGTCTGGCAGACCGCGATGGTCAGGTCTCGAGCCATGGCGTCGTCTCTCCAATAGATCGCAGTTCAGGCGGCAGCGGTCACCATGATCTCGACCCGGTAGCCGTCGCCGGCGAGCCGGGCCTCGACCGTTGCCCGCACCGGCATGGCGCTTTTGTCGATCCAGGCATCCCAGGCGGCGTTCATCTTGTCGAAGTCGGCAATGTCGCGCAGCCATACCGTGGCGCTCAGGATCCTGGACTTGTCGCTGCCGGCCTTCGCCAGATAGGCGTCGATCTTGGCG
>NZ_RZSX01000832.1:0-2756 GCF_004023105.1 Mesorhizobium sp. M5C.F.Ca.IN.020.32.2.1
TTGCGTGCCGATGTAGATCCATGAGCCGGCCGTCATCTGGCCGTACATCATCAGGCCTTTCTTATCGAGCTCGTTGAATTTCTCCCATGTCGCCCAGTGCGGCACGAGGTTGGAATTGGCGATCAGCACGCGCGGCGCATCGGTGTGAGTCCGGAACACGCCGACCGGCTTGCCGGACTGCACCAGAAGCGTCTCGTCATCTCCAAGCGTCTTCAGCGAGGCGACGATGCGATCAAAGTCGTTCCAGGTACGCGCCGCCCGGCCGATGCCGCCATAGACGACCAGTTCGTTGGGGTTTTCGGCGACGTCGGGATCGAGATTGTTCATCAGCATGCGCAACGGCGCTTCCGTCAGCCATGAGCGGGCATTGAGCTCGCTGCCGCGTGGGCTGCGGACTTCGCGGATGTTATGACGAGGATCGGTCATGGCGTCACTTTCCTTTCGAATGAGCTGCGCGGCGGAGCGTCAGCGCCCGGCCCAGGCAATCGCGCTTTCCAGGATCCGCCTCAGCGTGGCGCGGATCGGCGCGGCGAATGCGGGGTCATAAGGCACCGGCCAATTGCCGGGCGTCCCCTTGCCCTCGGGCTCGCGCATATAGCCGCGGTTGGACAGTTCCATCTGCAGCGCGTGGACGTTGTTCTGCGGCTGGCCGAAATGGCGCGTGATCCAGCCACCCTTGAAGCGGCCATTTACAACGTATGTCTCGCCGGTTCCGGCGAGGATCTCTTCGACCATCGCCTGCAAGGCCGGATCGGCGCTCTTGCCGTCATTGGTGCCGAGATTGAACACCGGCAGCGTCCCCTCGAACAGCCGCGGCAGCACCGAGCGGATCGAGTGGCAGTCATAGACCACGGCCCTGCCATGAGCGCCCTTTATCCGCGCAACTTCTCCAGCAATTGCGCTGTGATACGGATAAAAAAAGCGACGGCTCCGATGCTCTGTCTCTTCAGCGTCTGGTTCCAAGCCGGGGCGATAGAGCGGATCGCCGTCAAACGTCTCCGTTGGGCAGAGACCGGTAGTGGTTTGGCCGGGATACAGAGAAACACCTGACGGATCGCGATTGACGTCGATGACGCTGCGCGAGATCGACGTCCGAACAACGCTGGCGCCAAGATCGGCCGCAAAGTCATAGAGTTGTTCGATCCACCAGTCCGTGTCGCGATGTGCAAGCCACGGCGAAACGAACCGATCTTCCAAACCAGCCAGATCGGTGCCGGTATGCGGCAAGCTGACAAGCAGCGGCTTGGTTCCCTCATGGACGGTAAGCCAATCGCGCTCGTTCATCATGCGGCTCCAGAAATCGCCGGCAGCGCCACCGCGCTCGCCGCCCTCACCGCCGCGCCGCTGCGCACCATAGCGATGGCTTTTTCCATGTCGGGATGGAAATGCCGGTCATTGTCGAGATGCGGCACCTCGGCCCTGACCAGCCTGCGCACCGCTTCGAGCGGCGCGCTCGATGCCAGCGGCGCATGGAAATCGCAGCCTTGCGCAGCGGCCAGCAATTCGATGCCGATGACGGCCGTCGCATTCTCGACCATGCCGATCAACCGGCGCGCGCCATGCGCTGCCATCGAGACGTGGTCTTCCTGATTAGCCGAGGTCGGGATCGAATCAACGCTGGCCGGATAAGCCTTCTGCTTGTTTTCCGAGACGAGTGCTGCCGCCGTCACCTGCGGGATCATGAAGCCGGAATTCAAGCCGGGCTTCGGTGTCAGGAAAGCCGGCATGCCCGACAGCGCCGGGTCGACCAGCATGGCAATGCGCCGCTCCGACAGCGAACCGATCTCGCAGACGGCGAGCGCGATCATGTCAGCAGCGAAGGCCACAGGCTCGGCGTGGAAATTGCCGCCGGAAAGCGCAGTGTCGTCCTCGGCGAAGATCAGCGGATTGTCGGTGACGCCGTTGGCCTCGGTGCCCAGCGTGTCGGCGGCCTGGCGCAGCACGCTGAGCGCCGCGCCCATCACCTGCGGCTGGCAGCGGAGGCAGTACGGATCCTGCACCCGCTCGTCGCCGAGGCGATGCGATTCGCGAATGGCGCTGCCGGCCATCAGGTTGCGCAGCGCCTCTGCCGTCTCGATCTGGCCGGGATGCTTCCTGAGCAGATGGATGCGCGGATCGAAGGGGGCGTCGGAGCCCTTGGCGGCATCGGTCGAAAGCGCGCCGGCCACCAGCGCCGACTGATAAAGCACTTCAGCGTCGAACAGGGCGGCCAATGCATAGGCGGTCGAGAACTGCGTTCCGTTGAGCAGCGCCAACCCCTCCTTGGCGCCAAGCGTGACCGGCTCCAGCCCGTGTGAGACAAAAGCGACCTTGGCCGGAAACCGGCCATGCGGGGTAAAGCACTCGCCGACGCCGATCATCACCGCCGTCATGTGCGACAGCGGCGCAAGGTCGCCGGATGCGCCGACCGAGCCTTGCGCCGGCACCACCGGAATGACGTCGTTGGCCAACATCGCCTCCAGCAATTCGATGGTGTGTGGCCGAACGCCGGAGGCGCCCTGCGCCAGGCTGGCAAGCTTCAGTGCTATCATGAGCCGGCAAACAGCGACCGGCATCGGTTCGCCGACGCCGGCGGCATGCGACAGCACGATGTTGCGCTGGAGCGTCTCGAGGTCGGCGGGGGGAATGCGGACGCTGGCCAATTTGCCGAAACCGGTGTTGATGCCATAGACCGGCTCACCCCTGGCGACGATCCGCGCAACCGCCTCGGCGCTCGCCCTAATCTTCGGCCGGCAGGCAGCGTCCAGCTTCGGCAC
>NZ_RZSX01000833.1:0-2754 GCF_004023105.1 Mesorhizobium sp. M5C.F.Ca.IN.020.32.2.1
TGGCTGCACCTTTGCCTTGGTCGACAATGCGGCGCTGACGCATCCTATTCTCGACTACGAGCAGGAGCCACCGGCTGAGATCGCCGCGCAGATCGATCGCCGCATTCCGGATTTTGCCGAGACTTTCTCGCCGCTCCTGCCGCTCGGCTTCAACTATGGTCGCCACATGCTGTGGCTGAAGGCGGTGCAACCCAGCGCGTTCGATGCCGCGAAATCGATCATCGGCTATCCGCAATACTGGAGCTGGCGCTTTGGCGGCCGGGCGGTCTCGGAAGTGTCCTATCTCGGCTGTCACTCGCATCTGTGGGCGCCGCGCAAGCGCGATTTCAGTTCGCTGGTCGACGCCGAGGGCTGGCGCGGCCAGATGCCCGCCTTTGAGCGTGCCGGAGCTGTCATCGGCGAGCGGCGCTTCGGTGGGGCAACACAGCCGATTGCCATCCACAACGGTGTCCATGACAGCAATGCGGCGCTCCATGCCTGTCGCCGGCAGGAGCTTGGGCCGGTCACTGTCGTCTCGACCGGCACCTGGGTCGTCGTGCTCAACCCGGACTGCCCGCTCGACGCGCTCGACCGCGACCGCGACATGCTGGTCAATGTCGATGTCGATGCTGGCCCGGTGCCGACCATCCGTTTCATGGGCGGCCGTGAATTCGCGACAATCAGCGCCGGCTGGCAAGGCGCAATCGCCCGCTCCTCGGTACAGCAGGTGATCGACGCCGGCATCATGGCGCTGCCTAGTTTCGCCCCGGGCGGGCCGATGCCTGGCCATCCCGGCGAATTGGTCGGGCGCACACCCAACGCGGAGGAGCGCGCGGCTGTGGCACTGCTCTATGTCGCACTGATGATCGATCTGTGTCTCGACCTGATCCATTCGAACGATACCGTAATCGTCGATGGCGGGCTGAACAGTGGCGGCGTGCTCGCGGCCCTGCTGGCGCAGCTGCGCCCCGGCCAGCCCTTCATGCAGGGCGCCACGCTGGAGGGCAGCGCCACCGGAGCGGCGGCTCTTGCCTTCGAGAGTGTTGGACGCGAATTTGCCGCCGAGGCGCCGGAGCCGGTGTGCGCCTCCGGCTTCGCTGGTCTTGCTGGATACCGCGACAGCTGGCGCGGCCTCTCCGGCGATCGAGGCATCGTTGAAACTGCAGCGCGAGGTGCACGATGACCGCCGCTGCCCAAATCGAGACGGCGCGCCAGCCGATGCTGGAGATGCGGCACATCTCCAAGACGTTCGGCCCGATCCGCGCCTTGCAGGACGTGTCGCTGACCGTCCACGCCGGCGAACTGCACGCGCTGATGGGCGAAAACGGCGCCGGCAAGTCCACGCTGATGAAGGTGCTGTCCGGCGCGTATCGGCCGGATCCAGGCGGCGATATCCTGATCGACGGCACACCGGTTGCGACCGGCGACCCGATCAAGGCGCGCGCCAACGGCATTGCGGTCATCTATCAGGAGCTGTCGCTGGCGCCCAACCTGACGGTTGCGCAGAACATCTTCCTCGGCAACGAGCCGAGACGGTTCGGCATCGTCGACCGCGATCAGTGCAATCGGCGCGCTAACGAGATCATCGCACGGCTCGGCGTCTCTTTCTCGGCGCGGGACTCGGTCTCCAGCCTGTCGCTCGGCGAACGCCAACTGGTCGAGATCGCTCGCGCGCTGTCGACCAGCGCGCGCATCATCGTCATGGACGAGCCGACCACCTCGCTGACCTCGCGCGAGACGGACAGGTTGTTCGAGGTCATTGCGACGCTGAAGTCGCAGGGCATCGCCATCATCTACATCAGCCACCGGATGGAAGAGGTCTACCAACTTGCTGACCGTGTCAGCGTGCTGCGCGACAGCGGCTTTGTCGGCACGCTCGACCGCGCCGATCTGAACGCCTCGCGCCTCGTTTCGATGATGGTTGGCCGTGATCTGTCCGCCTTCTACAAGAAGGATCACCGCCCGCCGGACAGCAAGCGCGCGATCGCGCTATCGGTACAGGGCATGTCGGACGGCAATCTTTTGAAGGACTGCTCCTTCGACCTGCACAAGGGCGAAGTCTTGGCGCTGGCGGGCCTGGTCGGCTCGGGCCGCACCGAGCTCGCACGGCTGATCTTCGGTGCCGACAGGCACACATCAGGCACGCTGGAACTCGACGGCAAGCCGATAGCCATCGGCTCGCCGCGCGAGGCGCTGGACGCCGGCATCGCCTATCTCACCGAAGACCGCAAGGAACTCGGTCTGTTTCTCGACATGTCGATTTCCGACAATATCAGCATGGGCGTGCTCGCAAGGGACGCGCAGGCCGGCGGCCTGCGCGACTTCGCCACGGCCGAAAGGCGCGCCGCCAAGGCCGTTTCCGACCTCTCCATTCGCACCAGGTCGGTGCAGGCCAATGCCGGCTCGCTGTCGGGCGGCAACCAGCAGAAGGTGCTGCTCGCCCGCCTGCTCGAAACCGAGCCGCGGGTCCTCATCCTCGACGAGCCGACTCGCGGCGTCGATGTCGGGGCGAAGTCCGAAATCTACCGGCTGATCGACGATCTCGCCAAGAAGGGCATCGCCATCCTGATGATCTCCAGCGAACTGCCGGAGGTGATCGGCGTCGCCGACCGCGTGCTGGTGATGCGCGACGGCACTATCGCTGGCGAAGTTATGGCATCCGCCGGCCAGCCGCTCAGTCAGGAAGCAATCATGGAACTTGCAACGGGAGCGGCCAAGGGATGACCGACAAGGCAACCGAGATCAGCGCGGGTGACCCGGCGGTCGGCAGGAGCC
>NZ_RZSX01000834.1:0-2749 GCF_004023105.1 Mesorhizobium sp. M5C.F.Ca.IN.020.32.2.1
GGGCGGCTGGTCGACGCGGACGGACCGCAGTGCGGTGCTGAGGAAACTTTTGCGCGGCAAAGGTGCGGCGGCCATCGGTGCCGCCGCCGGCATCGATTTCGGCCAGGTCGATTTGCCCGGCCCGACCGGCGAGGCCAACACGCTGTCGCTGTCGCCGCGCGGCCGCGTGCTCTGCCTCGGACCGGATGCCGACACGCTGCTTGCCCAGACCATCCAGGCGCTGGCGGCCGGCAATGCGGTGCTGGCCGTCGCGCCCGATGCGCCGGCGGCCCTGTTGTCACTGACCGGCAAGGGCCTGCCGCTGGCGGCCATCGACGGCCGGCCCGACCCGGTCGAAGCACGCGCGCTGCGTGTCGACCTCGTCGCCTTTTCCGGCACGCCGGAGGCCGCGCGCATCGTGCGCAAGGTGATCGCCGACCGCGCCGGCCCGATCGTGCCGCTGGTCAGCGAAGTGCTCAACCCGGCGGCCTATGCGCACGAGCGCGCCGTCTGCGTCGACACTACGGCTGCTGGTGGCAATGCCAGCCTGCTGGCCGCGGCTTAAGGCGGCTGCTTCTATCTGTTAGGCGAGGCCACCTCACGCGCCCTCGACGACCGAAAAGCCCTCGAACTGCGGATGACCGAGATGGTGAACCTTGCTGGAGCCGGCGTTGCGGTGCGCCGCGCGGAAATTCTCGGATTTGGTCCAGGCGACGAAATCATCATGGCTCGCCCACACGGTGTGCGAGGCGAACAGCGTGTAGCCTTCGGCCTCGTTGACCGGACCGCGCAGCAGATGAAATTCCTTGAAACCTTTCATCTCCGAAAGGCTCGAATCACGGTTTTTCCAGACGTCCTCAAAAGCGTCCTCAGAGCCGTTTTGTATCTTGAAGCGGTTCATGGCGATGTACATTGGTGGTTCCTTTCGGGATTGCGGATTATGATGCTTGTTGGATTGCCTGAAGCGCTGAGGCGCAGGCTGTTAAAATGGACCGATCCGCGCTTTAAATACCCAACTTGACTTGCCAGTTTCGGTTGGAATGGGAGGGAACGGTGCTTGCTTGCGCACTAGCGTCAAAGCGAATTGATCAAGTTCCGCAGAACCTGAGCTTTCGGCAAGCTGTATATCGCTGATGCTGCCGTCGGCCATGACAACGAAAACGACCCTGGCATTGTTGCGAGCGCTCGCCTGTATCGCTTTCGAAACACGACGGTTGGCGCGGGCAAGCTTCTTCTGAACTTCACCGCTGTAGCGGGATTCCATCGCATTTCCTGCCGCTGCCTGCTCCTTGCCCTTGCTGGAAGCCACCGCGGCGCGTTCCTCGCCATCCGTCGCGCCGCGGGCCTCGTTCGTTTCGTCGGCTCCGCCAAGACCTGGTGTCGGGCTCGGCCTTGGCGTCGGGATCGGCGGCTGTCCGACATCGACAGGGGGCGCCTCGGTGCTTTCGGCCGGAGCAGCCGGCTCTGCCGGCGTTTCGATCTTCGGAGCCACGCTCTGCTCGTCCAGGCGCGGGGTGTCGGCCATCATGTCTGGCGCGGCAGTGGATTGCTCGACAATCTGCGACAAGGGCGCGAGGGGTTGCGCGGCCATTTCCCTGATCGGCCGGTCCCCGGTGGGCTGGTCGGCAGGCGGCTCGGGCTTGACCTCAGGTTTGGCCGGCTGCGGGTCGGGCACCAGGGTGACGTTCATCGCGCCCGGCACCTTACCATTCAAGGCGCTGCCGACCACGTTGTCGCCGGTTTGATCGGCGCCTTCCATCTCGATTGCGTCCCCGGCATTAAACGTGCCGGCAGGTGCGATGAGAAAAGCGGCCGCCACCGCGGCATGAAACAGGCAGGAGGCGACGATCGCCGCCGTCCATTTGCGGCTCATGGCTGACGGTCGGGCCGGCGCAAGCGGTCCGGTCGGCGCAATTGCCAGTTCGCCATCGGCGTCGGGGAGGGGACTGATGTTCTGCATGGCTCGCGGCGAGACCTGCCGCAACCGGCGCGGACTTGTCAAATCAAGATCGTTGGCATCTAGCGGCCACAGAACGGAGCCGGCCAGAGACCATGCGACGGGTTTCGCGCGAGGGCGGGCTCCAGTCCCACTGTCTTCTCAGACCCCGAAAGCGATACCGGTCTTAGTTTCGGTCTTCAGTCCACGCATGCAAGCGCCCGGCTCGATGCCGGTGCCCGCACACTCGGTCGCGCTGTTGATCAGCACACGGCTGACCTTGGCGCAATCGGCGCCGGCAAGATCGAAACGCGTCACCTTGGTCTTGCCCGCCGGCAGGTCCTTGAAGTCGAGCACGGTCAGCCGGTCGACGACGCCGGCCTCGTTGAACAGCGCGATCTCGAACGCTGCTTTCGAGAGGTCGGCGCCGAGAGTGTTGTTGACCACGAACGTCAAACGGCAGCCCTTTTCGGAAGCCTGCGCGCCATTGAGCTCAAGCGTGAGAGCAGGGACCGGCGCGGACTCTTGCGCCCACGCCGGACCCATCACAAGCGGCATCGCCAGCACCGAGGTCAGCAGGCGAAGCGATGCCGTCAAGCTTATCATTGTCGTCAGCCTCCAAATCGCATTGTCGCCGCCAGCTTGAGCGTGACGCCGGGCTCGTAAATTACACTCGTGGCCGATGCGTTCAACGGGTTGGTGTATTTCACGTCGAACAAATTGTCGGCGCGGAAGTCAACCTTGAAATTGTCGGTCGCCTGGTAGCTGGCGAAGGCATTGACCAGCGTGTAGTCCTTGGCCACTGGGTTGCCCTTCGGCTTGCCATTGTACTGC
>NZ_RZSX01000835.1:0-2744 GCF_004023105.1 Mesorhizobium sp. M5C.F.Ca.IN.020.32.2.1
ACCCGGAACGCGCCCGCCGCTCACTCAGGCCCGGCAAGGGCGCGAAGGTCAGCGCCGGCGAGCCCTCAAGATCGCCGGGCATCAGGAAACGGCCGGGCGGCAGGGTCGAAAGCGCCCGCTCGTCAAGCTTGCATGCCTTGAGGTAAGCGGCAAAGCTCTCGGCGAGGCGTCGCGCCGTCATCTCGTCGGCGTCCGCATTCAGGTCGACTGCGGCGGAGAGCGAGCGCCATTCCTGCGAAAGGTCGGCGCGCACCGGCAGCACGGCCATCTCGAATGCTTCGCGCGAGAAATCAACGTAGGATTTACCGAGCAACGGTAGGTCCAGCAGCCATTCGCCGGGATAGTCGACGATATCGACCGACAATCTGCCTGATGAAAACATGCGGCTCCAGGCGGAGGCCGATTCATATTCGATGGTGAGCCTCAGCTCGGAAATGGCACGTGTCGAATCCGGCCACAGGCGATCGTTGACCAAAGCCGCTACGTGATCCTCGTACTGGAATCGCGGTACGGCGTCATCCGGTTGCTCTTCGAGGAAGGCACGGGCGATGCGTCCCGATTTCTGCGCCGAGAACAGCGGCAAGCGCCCGCCATGGATCAGATTGTGGACAAAGGCTGAGATGAACACCGTCTTGCCCGCGCGGGAAAGACCAGTGACACCCAGTCGCAGTGATGGCGAAAAAAGCCCGGTAGCGCGCCCTGACAGCGTATCCAGGGCAATCTTCGCCTCGTCGGTGAAAGTGGTCAGCGATGATGCCAAAATGCGGTCTCTCGGGGCTTCGGTACGATCCGATATAGACGCTGCTGCCCAGGTTTGAAATGGCGTCAGAGATCGGCCGGCGTCACGAAGGCTTCGAGATAGCCGGTGCCTTGCGCGGCGTTGGCAAGACTGGCCGGAAAGCAGACGACGGCAAGGCCGGAAGTCGGAAAGCCGTGATTCAGCATTCCCATCGCAGCCTCGTCGCCGTCGCCCGAAAGCGCGATAGTGAGATCTTCCGTCATCGGGTTGTGGCCGATGATGAGCAGCGAGCTAGGCCCGCCATTGCTGCGGATGAGGTTGAGATAGCCGGCGGCGTCCTCGCTGTAGAGCGTGTCCAGGAACAGGACCCGGCCTGTATCGGTGTGGCCGGCCAGACCTTCCAGGGTCTGGCGCGCTCGCTTTGCGTTGGAGCAAAGGGTGAGGTCCGGAATGTAACTGCGGGCCCGCATGGCCGCACCCATCGTTTCGGCGTCGCCGACGCCCGATGCGTCGAGGGGACGATCGAAATCGCGCATGCCCGGCAGAGCCCACCCGGCCTTGGCATGCCTCAACAGATAAAGCTTGCTCACCGGCCCCTCGCTTGTGCCAAACACCGAAACTCATCAAAAGGCGATGCAGGATTAGCCATGAGAAACGCCTTGCGCACAATGGCCGCCACCCTTCAAACCCAACGAATCATACGCGAATTCGGTCGCGCCCTTCATGCGAATGATGCGGCCCATAGCATTTTGCCCGACATTAACAATTGCGTGAAACTGTCGTCGATTGCGCTTGTGCAGTATTCGGTCCGCGAATATATAGGCGCCAAAATTGGGGCTGTTGGGTGAGTCGAATGAACGACATCGTTACCGCCGATTACGTACCCTCCGAAGACGAGCCGTTCATGAACGAGCGGCAGAAATCCTACTTTCGCCTGAAGCTCGTCACTTGGAAGAACGACATACTGCGCGAAGCGCGCGAAACTCTCGAAATCCTACAGCAGGAAAACGCCAACCACCCCGATCTCGCCGATCGCGCCTCTTCGGAAACCGACCGCGCCATCGAACTTCGCGCCCGCGATCGCCAGCGAAAACTCATTTCAAAGATCGATTCCGCGCTTCAGCGCATTGATGAAGGCACTTACGGTTATTGTGAGGAAACCGGCGAGCCCATCGCGCTGAAGCGGCTCGATGCGCGTCCGATCGCGACCTTGTCGATCGAGGCGCAGGAGCGCCACGAGCGCCGCGAGAAGGTCTACCGCGACGACTGAAGCACAGGCGAATCGCCTAAAAGCAGCGAATTTTGTCATGGCCGGTCTCCGGCCATTTTTTTGCCTGTTCGCTGGCCCCGTTTCTGGCCGGTTATCTTTTCTGGCTGGAAAGCTCGCCTAGAAGCTTCGTCATCTCGTCATCGAGAGACGACGGCGCCTTTGCCGCCGGCTTGCTCTCCGGCGCGGGCTGCGGGACATCAAACGAGACCTCGAGCTCCCTCATCAGCGTATCGTCAATGGAATCCTGCTTTGCCGGGGAATCCTGTCTTGCCGGCGCTGGCGCGTGTCGAACGGCATTGGCGTAGGCGGGCAGCGGCGTGATGGTCGCCGATTGATGGCTTTGCGCTGGCTTCGGCGCTGGCGCTGGTGCAGTCTGATGGGGCCGGACAGGCGCCGGGGCCGCGCTTACCGGCTGCGGAGGCGGTGCTTGCCTCATTGGCGCAGGAGCTGGTTGAGGCGCGCGCGGCCGCGGTGCCGGCTGATGGCCACCGCCATCTCCGGTCAGCGCGGGACGGCGCAGCGCCGACAGCCGGATGTCGCGTTCAACGACGACGTCTGTCGGGCCCCCGATCAGCAGCAGGTGCTCGATGTCGTCGCGGCGCACCAGCACCAACCGGCGGTGGCTGTCGACAGCGGTGGCGTCCATGACGGCCAGGCGCGTCTTGCGGTTCCTGCCGCCGGCAACGAATGTTCCGAAGGTCAGATTGCGGACCAGCTTGATGATGAGGAGAATGA
>NZ_RZSX01000836.1:0-2735 GCF_004023105.1 Mesorhizobium sp. M5C.F.Ca.IN.020.32.2.1
GACGATCTCGTGGGCGGGGCGACCCGTGCTGCGCGGCTGGCGCTTGGCATAACGCAGGATTGCCTGGCGAGGCCATTGCCCGCCGCCGACCTCCTGGGTGACGCTCCGGCGGTATCGGAAGACTTGACGGAAGCCGAGCGCTCCGTCGTCCAGCGCGCCCTCGCCCGGTCGCAAGGCAACGTCTCCGCCGCCGCGCAGAATCTCGGCATTTCCCGCGCCACACTCCATCGCAAGCTTGCCCGGTTCGGCATCCGGCGTCCACATTGATGTTCGCGTCCGTGACCTGTCGCAGTTTTGCGACAGGTCGCCCTGGCCCGCTGCCAGCATAGGGCTGACATTGCGATCCCTATCCTGCAACGCTTTCAACCGGGACGTCCGCATCCCGCGGCGTCGCTTTCGGGAGGAAGACATGAACAAGGTGGAATTTTCGCGTACGGTCAAGGTCCCCTTTGCCAAGCGCTATGGCAACTTTATCGGCGGCAAATGGACAGAGCCACGCTCCGGCCGATACTTTGACAACTACTCGCCCGTGAACGGCCAGCTGTTATGCGAGGTCGCACGTTCCGACGAGGCCGATGTCGAAGCCGCGCTCGATGCGGCGCACGGAGCCAAGGACGCTTGGGGCCGCACCAGCGTTGCCGAGCGTGCGCTGATTCTCAACCGCATCGCTGATCGCATGGAGGACAATCTAGACCTCCTGGCACTTGCCGAGACTTGGGATAATGGCAAGCCGATCCGCGAAACGACCGCCGCCGATATGCCGCTCGCTGTCGATCATTTCCGCTATTTCGCCGGCGCGCTGCGCAGTCAGGAGGGCAGCCTCTCCCAGATCGACGACGACACCGTCGCCTATCACTTTCACGAACCCCTGGGTGTGGTCGGCCAGATCATTCCCTGGAATTTCCCGCTGCTGATGGCGTGCTGGAAGCTGGCGCCCGCGATTGCCGCCGGCAATTGCGTCGTGCTGAAGCCGGCTGAACAGACACCGGCGTCGATCTTGCTCTGGGCCGATCTGATCGGCGATCTTTTGCCGCCGGGGGTCCTGAACATTGTGAACGGCTTCGGCCTCGAAGCGGGCAAGCCGCTCGCCTCCTCGCCGCGCGTCGCCAAAATCGCCTTCACCGGCGAAACCACGACTGGCCGGCTGATCATGCAATATGCCGGCCAGAACCTCATTCCGGTAACGCTCGAACTCGGCGGCAAATCGCCCAACATTTTCTTCCAGGATGTGCTCGCTGAAGACGACGACTTCTTCGACAAGGCGGTCGAGGGCTTCGTCATGTTCGCGTTCAACCAGGGGGAGGTTTGCACCTGTCCAAGCCGTGCACTGATCCATGAAGCGATCTACGACCGTTTCATGGAGACGGCGCTGAAACGCGTCCAGGCTATCGTGCAAGGCGATCCGCTCGATCCGGCCACCATGGTCGGCGCGCAGGCATCCTCGGAACAGCTCGAAAAGATCCTGAGCTACTTTGAAATCGGCCGCCAGGAAGGCGCCGAGGTGCTAACTGGCGGCGGGCGCGCCGAACTTCCGGGCGACCTTGCCGGCGGCTATTATGTCCAGCCGACCGTGTTCAAAGGGCACAACAAGATGCGCGTGTTCCAGGAGGAAATCTTTGGACCGGTGGTCTCGGTGGCCACCTTCACGGATGACGAAGAGGCGCTGCAGATCGCCAACGACACCCTTTACGGACTCGGCGCCGGCATCTGGAGCCGCGATGCAAATCGTTGCTACCGCTTCGGCCGAGCCATCCAGGCGGGCCGCGTCTGGACCAACTGCTATCACGCCTATCCGGCGCATGCTGCGTTTGGCGGTTACAAGCAGTCGGGTATTGGCCGCGAGACCCATAAGATGATGCTTGACCACTATCAGCAGACCAAGAACATGCTGGTCAGCTACAGCCCGAAAAAGCTTGGCTTCTTCTGATCGCTCCGATGGCGCTGCCACAGCGGCGGGGTCAGCCTGGACCGCGCTGCTGTACAGGTCTTCGTGGGCGTATGCTGTATTGGCCGCTAGGAAAAAATTCGGCCATCACGGACCACGGACCATTCGGATCGTCCTGAGTATACGATACATCATGAGCCAAAGGCGCGCACTCGTTCTCGTCAGCGCAGATGTTCAGCCATGGAACGCCACCCTCACAAGAAGATGCTCTCGTCATTCGGCGTCCGACACCATTCTTGGCGGGGGCGTTGAAGCGGCTTCCACATTCCAGGACCAATTGATGGCGAAGGATGCGCTTGGAGCACATGCGCTCGACGAACTCGGCATCTCCGAAACGAACCCGGCCGATCCAGGCGGCGCTGACTTCGGCTTCCGCCGTCGGCGCCGGCGATGCCATGCCGATCGCAGGTGTGGCCGTCTTCGATGCAGGTGACCGTCGCTATCGCCTCATTGCTTCTTTTGCGCTGCCCCGTCGCAATGCGTGGCGTCGGGCATAGATGAGCTGATCGGTACTGCGGTTAAGCGCAACCGGGTCGCTCAAGCCTTCAGGCGCTCCCGCCAGAAGTGTTTCAACAACTCAAGACAGACCAGTACAGCGATCCCGGACGTAAGGGTGACGGCAAGATCATCCAGGTGCAGCGGCCCGAATTGGAAGAGGCCACTCGCAAGCGGCCAAAGAAGTGTGCCGCCAAGTGCTGCAGCAACGACCGCGACGACAATTACAAGCGATCGATTTGGCCGCAACAGCGCAATCAGCAGCGACTCGCTGAACGTGCGGTTGACGAAAATC
>NZ_RZSX01000837.1:0-2734 GCF_004023105.1 Mesorhizobium sp. M5C.F.Ca.IN.020.32.2.1
TCCCCGATCAGCATGCGGGCGATGTGCGGACCGACGAGCCCGATGAAGCCGATGGTGCCGACGAAGGCGACGGGAATGGCAGCAAGCAGGCTCACCATCATCATGGTTTCGAGCCTCAGGCGTGCGACCTTGACCCCAAAGCTCGCGGCCTTGTCTTCGCCTAGCCGCAACGCCGTCAGCGCCCAGGCGCGGCGCGCGAATATCGGCAGCGTTGCGATAAGGATGAGGCTGGTGATGATGAGCTTGGGCCAGGTGGCCTTGGTGAGGCTTCCCATCGTCCAGAACACGACCGCGGCGAGCGCCTGCTCCGAGGAAAGATACGCGACGAGCGACAGCAGCGCATTGAAGGTGAAGACGAGCGCGATGCCGAGAAGCACGATGGTTTCGACCGTCACGCCGCGCTTGAGACTCAGCAGGTGGATGACGAGCGCGGTCAGCATCGCCACCACGAAGGCGTTGAGCGGCACGACATATTCGATCGCGGCGGGGATGAGCGCGACGCCGAAGGCGAGCGCGAGCGCGGCGCCGAAGCTGGCCGCCGCCGAAATGCCGAGCGTGAAGGGGCTGGCGAGCGGATTATTGAGGATGGTCTGCATCTGCGCACCGGCGACCGACAGTGCTGCGCCAACGACCACGGCCATCAGCGCGATGGGAAGCCGAATTTCCCACAGTACAACGCGCACCTGAGGGGGCACGCTGGCGGGAGAAACGAGCGCGAGCACCACCTGGTCGAGGCTGTAGCTGGCAGGGCCGAGCGCAAGATCGACGCAAAGGCTCAGGAGCAGCGCCAGGGCGAGCCCTGCGAGCATAAGCTGCTTGCGCAGAACAAGTGCGCGGTAGAGGCCGCGCCCTTCCTTGGCCGATAGTGTAGCGGGTTCACTGCTCATCGGAGAGCGAGACCCAATGGCCAGGCCTGTATTCGACCGGCAAGAACTTCTCGTGCAACTCCTTGAAGGTGGCCTCAGCATCCAGATCGCCGAACAGGTCGGGATGCAGCCACTTGGCCATCTGCTGGATGGCGACGAACTGATAGGGGCTGTTGTAGAACTGGTGCCAGATGGCGTGGATCCGCCCGTTCTCCACCGCCCTGATGCCGGTGAGGGCGGGCCGCTCCGTCAGGCCCTTGAGTTTCTTCAGTGCTGCCGTTTCGTCCGCGCCGGGACCGACGCCGACCCATTTGCCACCCGGCACATAAGCCTCCCAGTTACCGCCCGTAACAATCACCTGGTCGGGATCGCTCGCGATGATCTGTTCGGGATTGAGCGCACCAAAAGTGCCCGGGATCAGATCCGCCGCGATATTCCGGCCGCCGGCCATCTCGACGAACTTGCCGAAATTGTCGTTGCCGAAGCTCATGCAGCAGTCATCGGAATAGCCCCCGGCGCGCTCGACGAAGACGGTTGGGCGCTTTGGATCCTTCTCTGCGATCACCTCGGTGACGCGCGCGATCTGCGCGGCGCGGTAGGCGATGAACTCCTCGGCCCGCTTTTCCTGGCCAAAGAGCTTGCCGATGAGGCGCATGCTCGGCTCGGTGTTGGTGAAGGGATGCTCGCGGAAATCGACATAGACCACCGGAATGCCAACGGCGGCGAGCTTTTCGATATATTGCGCGTCCTCCGTTGCCTGCTTGGACTCGATGTTCATGATCATCACGTCCGGCTGAAGCGCGATGGCCTGCTCGATGTCGAAGGTGCCGTCCTTGAAACCGCCGAAGGTCGGGATCGTGGCCATCGAGGGGAATATTTCCA
Source organism: Mesorhizobium sp. M5C.F.Ca.IN.020.32.2.1 (assembly GCF_004023105.1). Taxonomy (NCBI): domain Bacteria; kingdom Pseudomonadati; phylum Pseudomonadota; class Alphaproteobacteria; order Hyphomicrobiales; family Phyllobacteriaceae; genus Mesorhizobium; species Mesorhizobium sp. M5C.F.Ca.IN.020.32.2.1. Next base: position 1,749 of record NZ_RZSX01000837.1, read on the forward strand.
GATAGACGGCGTAATTGTCGGGATCGGCCTGGGAGAAATCCTCGCGCCAGCCAACGATTCGCTTGAAGGGGTTGTCGGCATCGAGCGCGGCGATCAGGTAGATTTGCCGGCCTTCGCCGAGGATGACCTTCTCGACCGGCGTCTTCACTTCGACCTTACGGCCACTAATGTCGGTGACGGTCTCGGCGCGCGCGCCGAGGGTAAGCGGCATGAAGGCCGCGAGGGCGACCGCGGCCGCAAATATCGACTTCAAAATCATTGTGCTCTCGCAATTCAGTTTTGCCCACCCCGCTTAGAAAACTTGAATTGTCTAATCAAGTATTATCTTTTAGAGCAATTCCAATGTACCGCTTTTGGGGAGAGCGTTTCGGGCAATGACGGCTCACGCAAACTATTCGCTGCGCGACGAAATTCGGGACTATTGGTCCGATCGCGCCGAGACGTTCGACCTGCAGGTCGGCCACGAGATTTTTTCCGAGCGCGAGCGCGCTGCCTGGCATGCGCTCATAAGCAGGCACCTTGGGCCTGGAGCCGGGCGGGCGGCTCTGGATCTTGCCTGTGGGACAGGCGTCATTTCGCATCTGATGCACGATCTAGCCTTTGTGGTGACAGGCCTCGACTGGTCGGAAGCCATGCTTGCCAAGGCGCGCGCCAAGGCACAAAAACGCGGCGCCGATATCCGCTTCATCCTGAGGGATGCTGAACGGACGCTCGAGGACAGGGCGAGCTACGATGTCATCGTCACCCGTCACCTGGTCTGGACGTTGGTGGATCCGAAGACGGCCTTTGCCGAATGGTTCTCGCTGCTGAAGCCCGGCGGCAAGCTGCTGATCATCGACGGCGATTTCGTCAGCCGCAACTGGGCGATGGGTTTGCGGGAACTTTGGGAGAAGCTCACGGCCGGCAAGTCCCGGGTCTCGGACAATGACGGCGCCTCCATGGCCAGACGCCATCAGAGCATTCTTGCTCGTATCTATTTCTCGGGC
>NZ_RZSX01000838.1:0-2733 GCF_004023105.1 Mesorhizobium sp. M5C.F.Ca.IN.020.32.2.1
GGAATGTTGCGTGAGCGCTGCCTCATGGGCGAGCCTGCAAGAGGCTGCCGGCCCGGTTTCACGTGAAACATTCGACCGCCTCATGGACTTCGAGACGGTCTTCCAGAAATGGAACCGCCGAATAAACCTGGCCGCGCAATCGACGCAGGACGATGTCTGGCGTCGGCACATCCTCGACAGCGCGCAGGTTGCGCGAATCAAACCGGAGGCGAAGCGCTGGGTCGATCTCGGCTCGGGCGGCGGTTTTCCCGGCTTGGTCATTGCCTTTCTGCTCGCCGAGCGTGACGGCGCCAGCATCGATCTGGTTGAAAGCAATCGGAAAAAGGCATCGTTTCTGCAAGCGGTCGTCGGCCAATTCAACCTGCCCGCCCACATTATCGCGCGGCGTATTGACGACGCCTATGCGCTTGTTTCGACACCTCAAATCGTCACGGCCAGGGCACTGGCGTCGCTTCCGGTCCTGCTCGAACTGTCGGCGCCGTGGCTGACGGCGGGCGCGTGCGGCCTGTTCCACAAAGGCCGGGATTACCGCGCCGAAGTGGCAGAAAGCGCTCAACGATGGTCGTTCGATCTGATAGAACATGCCAGCGCGACCGACGCTCATGGCGTCATCCTCGAACTGTCTGATTTGCGCCAACTGACTTGAGATCGGCGACCTCGGAATGAATTTCTGGCATAGACCCATGATGAAGAATGGCCCCCGAATCATCACCGTAGCCAACCAGAAGGGCGGCGTCGGCAAGACGACGACGGCCATCAATCTGGCCACGGCGCTAGCGGCGATCGGCGAGCGGGTGCTGATCGTCGATCTCGATCCGCAAGGCAATGCCAGCACCGGCCTCGGAATCGACCGGCGCGACCGCACCGTTTCCTCCTATGACGTTCTGACCGGCGAACTCGATCTGGAGGCGGCGGCGATCCCGACGGCGGTGCCGGGCCTGTCGATCGTGCCGTCAACGCTCGATCTGCTCGGCATCGAAATGGAGATCGCGTCGGCGCCGGACCGGGTGCTGCGGCTGCGCAACGCCCTGCGCGCGTCAGCCGAGCGCTCGGCGAATTTCGGCTATGTGCTGATCGATTGTCCGCCGTCGCTCAATCTTCTGACGCTGAACTCGATGGCGGCGGCCGATTCGGTGCTGGTGCCGCTGCAATGCGAGTTCTTCGCGCTCGAAGGCTTGAGCCAGCTGCTGGAGACGGTCGAGCAGGTTCGCCGTTCGATCAATCCCGACTTGACGATCCAGGGCATCGTGCTGACCATGTTCGACGGGCGCAACAATCTCGCCAACCAGGTGGTGCAGGACGTGCGCGCGCATATGGGCGACAAGGTCTATGAAACCGTCATCCCGCGCAATGTGCGTGTCTCCGAGGCGCCGTCGTACGGCAAGCCGGCGATCCTCTACGATCTCAAATGCTCCGGCAGCCAGGCCTATCTGCAGCTTGCCTCCGAGGTGATCCGCCGCGAGCGCAAATTGCGCGCCGCCTAATGCATGTCGCCCTAAAGTGGGAACTAGATAGCGGCATGCAGAAGCTGATTCGATACCGAAACGATCTGGACAGACGATGAGCGAAGACCTTTCAAGAAAAAGACTGGGGCGAGGACTAGCCGCGCTGATCGGCGAAATCGATCGTCCGGCAGCAGTGGAAAAGCAGGGCATGAATGCCGACGGCAAGGTGCCGATAGAGTTCCTGAGCCCGAATCCGAAAAATCCGCGTCGGCATTTTGGTGACGCCGACCTGACCGATCTTGCCCAGTCGATTCGCGAACATGGCGTGGTACAGCCGGTGGTGGCGCGGCCGTCGCCGACGCAAGCTGGCCGCTACGAGATCATCGCCGGCGAACGGCGCTGGCGCGCGGCGCAACGCGCCGGGCTGGTCGAGATCCCGATCATCGTGCGCGATGTCAACGATCGCACCGCACTCGAACTGGCGATCATCGAAAACGTCCAGCGCACCGATCTCAATCCGGTCGAGGAGGCGCTCGGCTACCAGCAACTGATCGACGATCATGGCTACACCCAGGCCGATCTCGGCCAGGTTATCGGCAAGAGCCGCAGCCATGTCGCCAACACGCTGAGGCTCTTGAAGCTGCCCGACGTGATCCGCGACATGCTGGTCGACGGCGCGCTGTCGGCCGGCCACGCCCGCACATTGGTGACGGCGCAGGATCCGGCGGGCCTGGCCAAGCGGATCGTCGAAGACGGGCTTTCGGTGCGCCAGGCCGAAGCTCTGGCGCAGATGCCGGCCGGCGCTCCAACGGTAAAGCGACAGCCTGCAGCACCGACACAGAAGGATGCCGATACGCTGGCGCTGGAAAAGCTGATGACCGGCACGATCGGCATGATCGTCACGATCGAGCACAAGGAACGCGGCGGCGTGATCAGCGTCGCTTACCGGACGCTGGAGCAGCTCGACGAGCTCTGCCGTCGGTTGAAGCAGGAGCGGTAGGTGCTTGAGGCAACAAGATATTTAGCCGGCAAATAAGGTTCCAGCTTAGGATTAACGCATCGCTTCGATGGATAAGGAAAAAGGGCCGGGCACTGCGCCGGCCCTTTCTTTTGCGATGCTGGTGATTGGCGAAATCGTCAGAGCAATCAATCTCCCCGCTTGAGAGGCCTTGAGGGGGAGATGGCCGGCAGGCCAGAAGGGGTCGTCTCACATAATTCGCCCACGTCGTCTCTCGTCGCGGAAAGCGCTGGCACTTCACGCGCGGCGACCCCCTCTGTCACCTTCGGC
>NZ_RZSX01000839.1:0-2733 GCF_004023105.1 Mesorhizobium sp. M5C.F.Ca.IN.020.32.2.1
AGATCGCCGGCGGCTCTACAATGAATCCCAGGGCGCCTGGATGGGCTGGGAACGCAAGCGCGGCAAGCTGCACGAACTGAATCTTCTGTTGCGCGGTGACAGCGACACCACCTTCCTGCCGCTGGATGTGCCGTTGCCAGAAAACGTTATCCATGTGATGACGCTCGACGCCGACACGCGCACCACCCGCGATGCCGTCGCCAGTTTGGTTGGCAAGCTTTGCCATCCGCTCAACCGCCCGCATTACGATGCGGCAAAGCGCGTTGTCACCGCCGGCTACACCATCCTGCAGCCGCGCATCACCGCTTCCCTGACCAGCGGCGACGATGCATCCTTCTTCCAGCGGGTGTTTTCCGCCAATCGAGGCCTTGATCCCTACGTATTTGCCGTCTCGGATATCTACCAGGACGTCTTCGGAGACGGCTCCTTCACCGGCAAGGGCCTCTATCATGTCGACGCCTTCGAAGCGGCGCTGAAGGGCCGCATCGACGAAAACACCATCCTCAGCCACGATCTGCTCGAAGGCGCCCTGGCACGCGCGGCGCTGGTCACGGACGTCGAACTGGTCGAGGACTATCCGACCCGCTATTCGGTAGACGCGTCGCGCCACCATCGCTGGGCACGCGGCGACTGGCAGCTTCTGGGCTTCATTCTCGATCCGCGCTCCGGCGTACCGGCGCTGTCGCGCTGGAAGATGGTCGACAATCTGCGCCGCTCGCTGACGCCGATCTTCTGGGTGATAGGGGCGATCGCCGGCTGGACGTTGCTGCCTTTCACGCAGGCCGCGCAATGGCAGGCGCTGCTGATCCTCACGCTTTTCATGGCGCCGACATTCGATATCGTCCACGCCATCCTGCCGAAAAGCGGCGACCAGACGCCGCGCGGCCATTTCTCGGCGCTGGCGCGCGACGTTGTCTTCGGCACCGCCCTGGTGGCGCTGAAGATCGTGCTGATGGCGCATCTGGCCTGGATGATGGGCGACGCCATCATTCGCACACTCTACCGTCTGTTCGTCAGTCGGCAGAATCTGCTCGAATGGCGCACTGCCTCGCAGGCGCACAAGAATGGCGACAACGATCTCGGCTCCTATTACGGCATGATGTACGGCGCGGTGGTTGTCGGGTTCGTCGGCCTCGCCATCCCGGTTCTGGCCGATTCCACCGGAGCTTTCGTCGCCTTCTTCTTCGCGCTGTTCTGGATCGGCTCGCCGGCGTTCGCTTTCTGGATCAGCCGCTCGGCCGAAACCGAGGACCGTTTGCGCATATCGGCGGCTGACATCCATACGCTGCGTACCGTTGCGCGGCGCACATGGCATTATTTCGAGACCTTCGTGACGGCCGAGCATCACAACCTGCCGCCCGACAATTTCCAGGAAAGTCCGGCGCCTGTCGTGGCGCCCCGCACCTCGCCGACCAATATCGGCGTCTATCTCCTGTCGGTGATTTCAGCGCGCGACTTCGGCTGGATCAGTCTGTCCGACGCGACCACCCGCATCGACGCGACGATGTCGACCATCGAGAGCATGCCGCGCGAGCGCGGCCATCTCTTCAACTGGTATGACACGACGACGCTGAAACCGCTCTATCCGCTCTATATTTCCGCCGTCGATAGCGGCAATCTTGCCGGCCATTTGGTGGCGGTAGCGGCCGCCTGCGCCGAATGGGCGGAAGCGCCTGCAGTCCACCTTCAGGGCGACTTCGAGGGTATCCTCGATACGGTGACGATCCTCGACGAAAGCCTGGCGGAGTTGCCTGACGACCGTCGCCAGTTGCGGCCGTTGCGCCAGCGGCTCGCCGATCGCCTCGACGGCATGCGGCGCGCGGTCGAATCGATCAAAGCTCAGCCCGAGATGGCATCGATCCGCACCATCAACCTGGCCGTTCTGGCCGGCGAGATTCGCAAGCTCGCCATCGCCATCCATACCGAGGCCGCATCGACACAGAGCGATACTATCGCCGACTGGGCGGCGAGACTGGAAGCAACCTGCGAAGCGCATGTCCATGACGCGCATAGCGACGACAATGCCGTCGAAGCCTTGCGGGCCAAGCTTCTTTCGCTGCGCGAGCGCACGCGTCGCTTCGCCTTCGAGATGGATTTCTCCTTCCTCATGCGGAAGGAACGCAAGCTCCTGTCGATCGGCTACCGGGTCGAGGAGCATCAGCTCGACGAAAGCTGCTACGACCTCCTGGCTTCCGAGGCGCGGCTGACCAGCCTGTTCGCCATCGCCAAGGGCGATCTGCCGACGGAGCACTGGTTCCACCTCGGCCGGCCGATCGTCGAGATCGGGTTCAAGGGCGCACTGATGTCCTGGTCCGGCTCGATGTTCGAGTATCTGATGCCGCCGCTGGTGATGAAGGAGGCGCAAGGCAGCATCCTCAACCAGACCAGCAAGCTCATCATCAAACGTCAGATCCAGTACGGCCGCTCGAAGAACGTGCCCTGGGGGATCTCGGAAGCGGCCTACAATGCCCGCGACCGCGAACTGACCTACCAATACACCAATTTCGGCGTGCCCGGGCTGGGCCTGAAGCGAGGTCTTGGCCAGAACACGGTGATTGCGCCTTATGCGACCGTGCTGGCGGCGCAGTTCACCCCGCGTGAATCGGTGCAGAACCTTGCCAGGCTGAGGCGGCTTGGCGCCCTTGGGCGGCACGGCTTCTACGATGCGGTCGATTTCACCCCGCAGCGCGTGCCGGAGGGCACCGACCATGTCGTCGTGCTGAACTACATGGC
>NZ_RZSX01000083.1:0-11683 GCF_004023105.1 Mesorhizobium sp. M5C.F.Ca.IN.020.32.2.1
GTATGGCGGCGGTGGTCGGCGCGGGTGCCGTCGCCTGGCCGTTCATCGACCAGATGCGCCCGGATGCCTCGACGCTGGCGCTGGCCTCGGTCGAGGTCGACGTCTCCTCGCTGACGCCCGGGATGTCGCTTGTCGTGAAATGGCGCGGCAAGCCGGTTGTGGTGCGCAACCGCACCGAACAAGAAATGAAGGACGGCGAGGCGGTCAATCTGGCCCAGCTCAAGGATCCGCTCGCCCGCAACGCCAATCTGCCGGCCGATGCGCCGGCGACGGACGCCAACCGCACCATGCCGGGCAAAGAGGCCTGGATAGTGATGGTCCAGGTCTGCACTCATCTCGGCTGCATTCCGCTCGGCCAGGAAGGCGAGTTCGGCGGCTGGTTTTGCCCGTGTCACGGTTCGGTATACGACACGGCCGGACGCGTCCGCGGCGGGCCGGCCCCGGAGAACATGACGGTGCCGGTGTTCCAGTTCATTTCCGACACCAAGATCCGTATCGGCTAAGGCTAAGGGATATTTCGATGAGCGAGGGACACTCGACCTATACGCCCAAGACCGGTATCGGACGCTGGTTCGACGCCCGCATGCCGCTGCCGCGGCTGGTCTATGACAGCTTCGTCGCCTATCCGGTGCCGCGCAACCTCAACTACGCGTACACTTTTGGCGGCATCCTGGCGCTCATGCTGGCGGCGCAGATGCTGACCGGCATCGTGCTGGCCATGCATTATGCGGCGGACAGCACTCTTGCCTTCGATTCGGTCGAAAAGATCATGCGCGACGTGAATTCGGGCTGGCTGTTGCGCTACATGCATTCGAACGGCGCGTCGTTCTTCTTCGTCGCGGTCTACATCCACATCTTCCGCGGCCTCTACTACGGTTCGTACAAGGCGCCGCGCGAGCTTCTGTGGATACTCGGCTGCATCATCTACCTCCTGATGATGGCGACAGGCTTCATGGGTTATGTGCTGCCCTGGGGGCAGATGTCGTTCTGGGGCGCGACCGTCATCACCGGCTTCTTCAGCGCCATCCCGCTGGTCGGCGACTGGATCCAGCAGCTTTTGCTCGGCGGCTACGCCGTCGACAACCCGACGCTGAACCGCTTCTTTTCACTGCACTATCTGCTGCCGTTCATGATCGCCGGCGTCGTCGTGCTGCATATATGGGCGCTGCATGTGGTCGGCCAGTCGAACCCGACCGGCATCGAGGTCAAGTCGAAAACCGATACCGTCGCCTTCACCCCCTACGCGACCATCAAGGACGCGTTTGGGATGCTCGTGTTCCTGTTCATCTTCGCCTACTTCGTCTTCTATCTGCCGAATTTTCTCGGCCATCCCGACAATTACGTCGTCGCCGACCCGCTGAAGACGCCTGCCCATATCGTGCCGGAATGGTACTTCCTGCCGTTCTACGCGATCCTGCGCGCCATTACCTTCAATATCGGGCCGATCAACTCCAAGCTTGGCGGCGTGCTCGCGATGTTCGGCTCCATCGCCATGCTGTTCCTGGTGCCGTGGCTCGACACCTCGAAGGTGCGCTCGGCGGTCTACCGGCCCTGGTACAAGCTGTTCTTCTGGCTATTCGTGATCGATGCCGTCCTGCTCGGCTGGCTGGGTTCGCAGCCGGCTGAAGGCAGCTATGTCTTCATGGCGCAGATGGCGACATTGTTCTATTTCGCCTTCTTCCTGGTCGCGCTGCCGGTGCTTGGCCTGATCGAGACTCCGCGGCGGTTGCCGAATTCGATCACCGAGGCGGTGCTCGAGAAGAACAAGCATGGCGGTGGCGGGCATCCGGCTCGTGCGACAGCCGCACCGGAAACCAAGGGCTGAGCATGACCCCGAACAGTGGAGACCGGTTTTCGGACAAGATGATGGTCGAGACGACGACAGCGCGGCAGAGAATCTCAAGGGGATTTGGTATGAAGAAGATTCTCACCTCGCTGGCGCTGCTCGGCCTTGTGTTGGCAGGCACTGCGACCGCGACCACAGGGGCGATCGCCCAGGAGGAGGCGCACAACGAAGCCGCGCCGACGCATTTCCCGATACACGAGCCCAAGGAGATGGACTGGAGCTTCGCCGGGCCGTTCGGCACCTACGACAAGGCGCAGTTGCAGCGCGGGCTCAAGGTCTACAAGGAAGTCTGCGCGGCCTGCCATTCGATGAAGTTGGTGGCGTTCCGCACGCTGGAAGACCTTGGCTATTCGGAAGCGCAGGTCAAGGCGCTGGCGGCCGAATACACGATCAATGATGGCCCCAACGATGCCGGCGACATGTTCGATCGTCCCGGCATACCGTCCGACTATTTCCCGGCGCCGTTCCCCAACGATCAGGCAGCAGCGGCCGCCAATGGCGGGGCTGCCCCGCCCGACATGTCGCTGCTGGCCAAGGCGCGCGGCGTCGAGCGCGGCTTTCCGCGTTTCGTCTTCGACATCTTCACGCAATACGCCCAGGGCGGTCCCGACTATATCCACTCGCTGCTGACCGGCTATGACGAGCAGCCGCCGGCGGGCATGGAGATACCGGAAGGCACGCACTACAATCCGTACTTCATAGCCGGCGTGTCGCTGAAGATGCCCAACCCGCTCTCCGACGATCAGGTGACCTATGACGACGGCGCGCCGCAGACAGTCGACCAGTATTCCCGCGACGTGTCGGCCTTCCTGATGTGGGCGGCCGAGCCGCATCTGGAAGCCCGCAAGAAAACCGGCTTTCGCGTGCTGGTCTTCCTGTTGCTGTTCGGCGCGCTGGTCTATCTGACCAAGCGCAAGGTGTGGGCCGGCGTGGCGCACTGAGCTACGCCACCAGATCGAAAGGGCGTCGAAAGGCGCCCTTTCGCATTTCCGAACACTGCTTCCGAAGACCGCCGGCCCAGTCCTTTGCCGGACAATTTTCTTCCAGCCGCCATATCGCGGTAGCCGTCTCTGGCCGCGCCGGGTTACGATCGGCCGGAGTTCCTTTTCACGTCTTCAAGTCGAATCGGACGAATGCCCGGAGAGCCGCCCCATGAAACCTTCGCTCGAAGACACGCTGCTTGCCGCGATCCGCACCATTCCGGACTATCCCAAGCCGGGCATCCTGTTTCGCGACATCACCACGCTGCTAAGCAATGCGCGCGCCTTCCGCCGCGCCATCGACGAGCTGGTGCATCCCTATGCCGGCCAGAAAGTCGACAAGATCGCCGGTATCGAGGCGCGCGGCTTCATCCTTGGCGGCGCCGTCGCCCATCAGCTATCGGCCGGCTTCGTGCCGATCCGCAAGAAGGGCAAGCTGCCTTACGAGACGGTGCGCGTCGCCTACAGCCTCGAATACGGGCTGGACGAGATGGAGATGCACAGGGATGGCGTGTCTCCGGGTGAGAAGGTCATCCTCGTCGACGACCTGATCGCCACCGGCGGCACGGCGGCGGCGGCGGTCCAGCTGTTGCGGCAGATCGGCGCCGACATCCTCGCCGCCTGCTTCGTCATCGACCTGCCGGACCTCGGCGGCCGCGAGAAGCTCGAAGCGCTCGGCGTGCCGGTCAGGACGCTGATCGGATTCGAAGGGCATTGATACGCTTTTTCCTTTTCCCTTTGTGTGAGAAGGTGGCGTCGCGAAGCGAGGTCGGATGGGGGTGTTGAACCGATCGCAGCGCTGAAGGCCTAAGCGCTTCCAATCATTGGATTTTTAGACGTATCATTTCTTCCAGCACCCTCATCCGTCTTGGCGCTGCGCGCCAATCCACCTTCTCCCCAAGGGGAGAAGGAAAGCTCACCCCACCTTCACCAGCACGGCACTTTCGAATTCGATGACCTTGTCCCCGGTCGAATCGAAGGCCTCCGAGCGAAGCGTGAGCAGCCGCCACCCCGGCCGTGACATGATGGGGCGGTGGGCAAGCGCTGTGCGGGTGAAGGTCACGGTTTCTCCGGCATAGACGGGCTTCAGCCATTTGAGGTTCTTGAAACCGGGCGAGGGGCCGAATTCGGGTGCGGGTCCTGCGCCGACCCAGCGGGCGCCCCCGGCCTCCACGCCGGCCTCGAGGTTCAATTTCATCCAGGTTGCAGCTGTGTGCCAGCCCGACGCGCACAGGCCGCCGAATACGCTCTTCTTCGCCGCCTCTTCGTCGAGGTGGAATATCTGCGGATCGTATTTCCTGGCGAACGCCTTGATCGCCTCGGGTTCGAATGTATGCGACCCAAGCGTGACGGTGACGCCGATGCAGAAGAACTCGTCGAGGCTCACGCGCTGGCCCCTCGCGTCAGGAACATGACGGTGTTCTCGAGTTCGAAGACGCCTTCGCCACGCTGGTTGAAAAGCTCGCTGCGCAGGGTGACGAGGCCGAGCTGGGGCTTGGACCTGGACAGGCGCTTGGCAAGGACGGTGGTGTTGCCGCGCAAGATGTCGCCGGCCAGCACCGGCTTCTTCCACCGGACCTGGTCGACGCCGGGGGCGCCTTGCGAGGTCGAGTCCAGCAGGAAGGCGTCGCACAGCATGCGCATGAACATCGCGCAAGTATGCCAGCCGGAGGCCGACAGCCCGCCAAGGATGCTGGCCTTGCCCGCCGCCTCGTCGAGATGCATCGGCTGCGCATCGAACTCTTGCGCGAATTCGATGATCTCGGCCGCACTCACCAGCTTCGTCCCGAGGTCAAGCGAGGCGCCCTCGACGAAATCCTCATAGGCCCAGGTCTTTCCGGTCATGGTCTGGAATCCGGTTCAAGTTTGTACGATCGCCACGGATCGGGGTTCCCGGATGCAGGCAGGGCGCAATTTGGTCAAGTAATTTCTGGTGCGCCAGGCCATCGCGCCCAAGGGAATAGAAGCTACAACCAGCCGCGGCGGCGGAAATACCAGAAAGGCAGGATCGCCGACACGATCATCAAGCCGATGGCGAAGGGATAGCCGAGCTGCCATTTGAGCTCGGGCATGATGTCGAAATTCATGCCGTAGATCGAAGCGACCAGCGTCGGCGGCAGGAAGATGACTGCGGCGACGGAGAAGATCTTGATGATGGCGTTTTGCTCGATCGAGATCATGCCGAGCGTCGCGTCGAGCAGGAAGTTGATCTTCTGCGACAGGAAGGTGGCGTGGTCGGCGAGCGACAGCACATCGCGCGACAAGGTCTTGATGCGCGCGCGGATGTCCTTGCTCATCTTGGTCTGGGTCGAGGCGTGGGCGAGAAAACCGGCGAGCCGCTGCAGTGAAATCAGGCTGTCGCGGATCGAGGAGGCGATGTCCTCCTTGCGGCCGATCGCCTTGAGCAATTCCTGGAAGTCGCGGTTGCGCTTGGAAACCTTGGTCGAGCGTGCCTCGAAGATGTCGCGCGAGATCGTCTCGATGTCGCGGCCGGCGCGCTCCAGAATGTCGGCGAGGCGGTCTACGATCGCCTCCAGCAGGCCGATCAGGATGGTGTCGCCGCTGGTGCAGCCGGTCGCCACCTTCTCGGCGCGCAGCGGAAACGTCTTGAAGGCCTTCGGTTCGTGATAGCGCACGGTGATCAGCCTGTTGCCGGCCAGCACGAAGGTGACCGGCGACATCAGGGGATCGTCGGCCTCGGTCTGGGCCGGCAGAATGGCGGTCATGAAATAGGCGCCGTCCTCGACGTAAAGGCGGCTGGAAATCTCGATCTCCTCCATCTCCTCGCGCGTCGGAATGGCAACACCGAGCCAGGCCTCGATGGCCGCTTCCTCTTCCTTTGTCGGGTTCAGAAGATCGGCCCAGACGATCTTGTCGCTGTTTGCCAAGAGATCGTCGGCGAGGCGCAGGCGATCATTGTCCACGACGAATGCCTTGATCATCACCGGGTCTCCCTTGCTGAGGCTAAAAGGATGGGTTCGAGCGGGCGCGTCGTTTCGGATTGCACGGGACAGGGGTTTTTGACGAAGGCACGGGCCGGTGCAGACGCCCCTTAGACCGGGCATTGCAGGCAGTCAAGCCGCGCGGAAACGGCCCGCGCGGCGTGCACAGGGCTGTGATCGCAGCGGCGGCCGCGATGGCTTCCGGCGTGCCGTCGGTCAGCTCAGGTGTTGAACTTGAACAGCATGATGTCGCCGTCCTGGACGACATATTCCTTGCCTTCGTCGCGCGCCTTGCCGGCTTCCTTGGCCGCCACTTCGCCGCCCAGCGTGACGAAGTCGTTGTAGGCGATGGTCTGGGCGCGGATGAAGCCGCGCTCGAAATCGGTATGGATGACGCCTGCCGCTTGCGGCGCCTTGGCGCCCTTGTGCACGGTCCATGCGCGTGTCTCCTTCGGCCCGACGGTGAAATAGGTGATGAGCTGCAGCAACTCGTAGCCGGCGCGGATCACCTTGTTCAAGCCAGGTTCCTCAAGGCCGAGCGAAGACAGGAATTCCATCTCCTCTTCGTCGCTGAGCTGCGCGACCTCGGCTTCGATCGCCGCGGAAATCACCACGGTGCGGGCGCCCTGCGCGGCAGCCATCTGCTCGACCGCTTTGGTGTGCGCGTTGCCGGTGGCAGCATCGGCCTCGGCGACATTGCAGACATAGAGCACGGGGTGCGACGTCAAAAGGTTCAGCCCCTGCAGGATGCGCAGATCCTCCGCGGAAATGCCATTGAGCAGGATGCGGGCCGGCTTGCCGGCCTGCAGAAGTTCAAGAGCTGCTTCCATCATCGGCAGCACGGTCAGCGCCTCCTTGTCCTTGCCGGAAGCGCGCTTGCGGAACTGCACGATGCGGCGCTCGAGGCTGTCGAGGTCGGCGAGCATCAGCTCGGTCTCGACGGTCTCGGCGTCGGCGACGGGATCGATGCGGCCCTCGACATGGGTGATGTCGTCATCCTCGAAGCAGCGCAGCACATGGACGATGGCGTCGACCTCGCGGATGTTGGCCAGGAACTGATTGCCCAGGCCTTCGCCCTTCGAGGCGCCGCGCACCAGGCCGGCGATGTCGACGAAGGAGATGCGGGTCGGGATGATCTCTTTCGACTTGCCGATCGCCGCGATCTTCTGCAGGCGCGGGTCGGGCACCGCCACCTCGCCGGTGTTCGGTTCGATGGTGCAGAATGGATAATTGGCTGCCTGCGCCGCCGCCGTCCTAGTCAGCGCGTTGAAAAGCGTCGACTTGCCGACGTTGGGCAAGCCAACGATGCCGCATTTGAAACCCATTTTATCCAGTCCTATCGGGAAATCGAAATTTGATGAGGGCTATGGGCGAAAGGGGTGACGAACGTCAACCCCTTCGGCTCCGTTCGCGCCGAAGCTCAATCCTTGCCCCCAAACAGCTTCTTCAGCATGGCGGCCATCGGGCCGGTTTCGGGCAGCTTGACTGCCGGCTGCTGCGGCCGCGCCTGACGGACGTGGCTCTGCTGTTTTGCACCCTGTTGTTTTTGCCCGGGCTTTTCCGGCTTGGGCGCGACGCCGGTCTTTCGCTGGACGGCAACACTGACCTTGTTCATGAAGCCGGGCTCATCACCCCTCACGATCAAGTCGGCATGATCACCGATGGCGTCGAGGAGCGGCTCCACCCATTCGCGATCGGCCTTGGCGAAATCGCCAAGCACATGATGCTGGACGAATTCCTTGACGCCGGGATGGCCGACGCCGATGCGCACGCGGCGGTAAGCGTTGCCGACATGGCCGTCGATCGAGCGGATGCCATTGTGACCGCCGGCGCCCCCGCCGGTCTTGACACGGACCTTACCGTCGGCGAGGTCGATCTCGTCATAGAAGACGGTGAGCGCCGAGGGAGTGAGCTTATAGAAGCGCAGCGCTTCGCCGATCGACTGGCCTGAATTGTTCATGAAGGTCTGCGGCTTGATCAGGATGATCTTTTCGCCGGCAAGCGTACCTTCGGCGATCAGCCCCTGGAACTTCTTCGACCAGGGGGAAAAGGAGTGGCGGCGGGCGATTGCGTCCGCCGCCATGAAGCCGACATTGTGCCGGTTGTTGGCGTATTTCGCGCCCGGATTGCCGAGGCCTGCAAACAGCAGCATCGTCACCTCTAGTGTGGTGGATTTGAAGTTCCTGCCGCTTTGAAGGCATCAACGTTCAGGAACTTCAAATCCAAAAACCACACTAGAACCTCATGGTTGCTAGTGTGGCCTTTAGAATCCGAAATTCGCCCGGTGCGCTGCTCCAAAGTGATGCGAATTTCGGATTCGCCACACTAGGCGGAAAGGGATTACTTCTCTTCGTCGGCAGGTGCCGCTTCGGGTTCAGCCGCTTCGACCGTCTCTTCCGCCTCCGGCTTCATCGCCGCGGAACCGGCAATGGTCGCGACGGTGAAGTCGCGGTCGGAGATCACCGGCTTGACGCCGGCCGGCAGCTTGACCGCCGAGATGTGGATCGAATCGCCGATATCGGTGCCGGTAAGATCGACGGTGATGAACTCCGGGATCGCATTGGCAGGGCAATGGAACTCGACTTCATGACGCACGATGTTGAGCACGCCGCCGCGCTTGATGCCGGGCGACTTGTCCTCGTTGATGAAGTGGACCGGCACGTTGACATTGACTTCGGTGTCCTTGCCGATGCGCAGGAAGTCGACATGGACCGGGAAATCCCTGACCGGGTCGAGCTGGTAGTCCTTTGGCAGGACCTGGATCTTCTTGCCGTCGACATCGATCGTGGCGATCGTGGTCAGGAACCCGCCGCCATGGATCTTGTAGTAGATGTCCTTGTAGGTCAGCGCAATCGCCAGGGGAGGCTGCTTGTCGCCGTAAATTACTGCAGGCACTTTACCGTTGCGGCGAACTGCACGGGCGGACCCCTTACCGACCTGTTCGCGCGCTTCGGCCTTGAGCTCGTAAGTATCGCTCATGGCATTTCCTTTCGCGTTGTTCTGGAGCGTTCGCGGCCGGCGAGGTGCCTGGGGCCGTAAACGTCGAAAGCCGTCATGGCCTTACAATGATCGGGTCCAAAATCTTTTTGGGATCACGTTAGGCCGGACAGCCTTCCGCCGCGTTGCCTCCAAGGGTGTCTACGCGGGTGGCGGCTCTATAGCGGAAGGTGGGACGAGGTGCAAGCCAAAGTCGGGCGTGAGGAAGCTCCGAACGCCCGAATGTCTGCCGACCGCGGGAACAAGCCCTGTTCCCGCAATGGGCAGACGTTCTGCGCTTCCAGTGAGAATAACCAAGATCGCCAAAATGCGGCAGTTTGCCCCGCCGGTCATCAGCCCGCAACTCAGGATTTATCGGGCACGTCCGTGATCGTAGACACATCGAAAACCTATGTAGACGACGTAGAAATCGACAGGTTTCCATTGCATCGCGCTGGACACCATCTCCTCGGCACCATACCACCAGGAACCACCGGCAGTTAGAGCCGCTTGGCCATCACGATCGGCAAGCCATTCCCACACGTTGCCACCCATATCGTAGAGACCATTGACCCCGACCTGCGTGGTACCGCTGCCGTATGGCGCGGCCAAGGATCGTCGCCCCGCGTGTTGGCGCCGATGGGAGTGTCGCCGACAGGATATGCATATTGCCTGCCGGCGATGAAGCCCGCCGATGGGTCAGGGCGGGTTTCGCGATAGGCCGCCTGGACCCATTCTTCGATGGTCGGCAAGCGGCCGCCGGCCCAAGCGCAATAGGCTGCCGCCTCGTGCCAGCTGAGATGAACGGCCGGCTCGCTCGTCGATTGTGGCGCTTCTCCGAAGGGCGTCCGATATGTCCATCCAGGACGCCGCTCCCATCCCGAGCCCCACTCGTGTCCGCCACCCAAGGTTTCGGCGGCCGTCATCAGCCCCGTCGCTTCAGCGAAGCCGGTGAATTGTCCGATTGTCACTTCGGTGCGGTCGATGGTGAATTGTCCCACGAAAGCCCGTTCGTTGGCGCTGAGCTGGCCGCAGGTCACCAGAAGAACGGCGACCGAGAGAACTGCGGGAGCATTCTTCAAGCGAAGGGCCACTTCACGACCCCTCCATAGTTCTTTCCTGGATAGGGCGGTTGCCGAAGGGCATCGGACACACCGGGAAGAGATGTGTAGTATTCCGCCATACGCTCTCGCATCGACCGATCCGGCAGCTCGCCAAAGAGCGCGCCCATGTTGTCAACCAGGTGTTCGGGATTGCTGGTTGCCGGAATCACTACGGTAACGTTGGGGTGGGAAATGATGAACTTGAGAAAGTACTCAGCCCAGCTTTCAATGCCCAATTCGGCGGCGAAAGGCGGAAGAGGCTGTTCGGCAACTGGCGTGAACAGGCGCGCCTTCTCGAAGGGAATGTTCACCTGCACGGCGACGCCATTGTCCGCACAGGCCTGCAGCAGTCTCTTTTCGGCCGCCCGCGTATGGATGGTGTAGGCGATCTGAACGAAGTCGAGCGTGCCGCCTGCAACCAACCGCTCCATGGTATCGTAGTATTCGGCGCTCCACTGCGTCGCCCCGATATAGCGGATCAGGCCTTCCTCCTTCCATTGGCGCAGCAGGTGCAGGACCTGATCGTGATTCTCGAGACTATGAACTTGTTGGACATCCATCCGGCTACGCCAGAGGCGCTCGCGCGAGCGAAGAAATTGCGCCTCCGAGTGACTGTTGTCCGAGAGATATTCGCCCGTTGTCCAAGTCTTGTTGGTGACGAAAATGTCATCCGCTATGCCCAGTTCGGTCACGAAATCGCCGACGCTGACCTCGGACATGCCGTACAGCGGCGACGTGTCGATGACGCGCCCGCCCATCTGATGGAAGGAACGGATGATCTCGCGAATGTTGTCTCGCGGTTCACCGGGCATGATGTCGAATGTTTCGAAAGTGCCCAGACCGACGGCGGGGATCATCTCGCCCGTCTTGGGGATCGGCCGCATGATGGTCGAGCGCTCTTGCGCGATTGCCTTGATCGGAAATTGGCAGGCCGCGGCGACTGCGGCCAGCGTTGCGGTGGAACGGAGAAGATCGCGGCGGGTGGTGAGAAACTCGGGACGAGACATCGAGGGTACTCCGTTTGATGTGCGGGCAAGCTAGCCAAAACACGGAGCAAATGCGCGCCTCATCCTGACCGGATCGCTTCATCCTGATCGTTTCTTGCCGGGACGGCGACCGCTCGAAACTCACGTCGATATTCCGACGGCGTCGTGCCGAGTATGGTACGGAATAGCCTTGCAAGGTGGCTTGGGCTCGCCAAGCCCACTTCGAGAGCTATACGGTTAACGGAACAATCCGTCTGAGCCAGCAATGAAGCCGCGCGCTCGACGCGCCGTTCAGAGATAGCTTGAACGGGCGTGCGGCCCGCGGCGCCCCGAAAAGCCCTGTAGAAATGGCCTTCTGAAATACCAAGCGGCGTGGCCAGATCGGCGATCTGGACCGGCTGCGGCAGCAAATGATCGATGCGTTCCATCGTCATACGCAGCTGCCTGGCCGAGAGTTGCCGGATTCCCTTGGCGCGAACGGGGCGACCGGATCGACGCAGCAGATATTCGGCAAGCGCTATCGTCATGACGCTGCAATAAGTGGCGTCGAGCGCGCCATCGACGGACAGGAGATTTTTCATTTGCGCTATCAGACCGTACAAAAATGGTTCTGAAGGCTCGATGAATGGAGCTATCGACATGATGTCTGCGGCGACGGATCCCGGATGCACGGCGATCGCGCCCCACTCCCATGCGACGTGCTCCAAGGAGAGTCGCCGTTCGCAACCCGCAGGCAGGAAGGACACGGTTCCCACTCGGTCTCGGCCGGAATACCGCAGACCGCTGTCAGTCCTGAACTCATGCCGGATCGCTCCACCCTTTGTAGTTGCCATGATCAAGTGACAATCGG
>NZ_RZSX01000840.1:0-2732 GCF_004023105.1 Mesorhizobium sp. M5C.F.Ca.IN.020.32.2.1
CGCTGACATATACCGCGACCGCGCCCGCAAGCACGCCCGCCACCAAAGCGGCGAGGATGAGGCTCGGGGCCGGGAAAAATCGATTGCCGTCTGCCATTTTCTAAAAACTGCTCCGGAGCACGGGTTATAGCGATGAGCGACAAGAAGGCCAGCAACCAGATGTGGGGCGGACGTTTTGCCTCGGGTCCGGCCGCGATCATGGAAGCGATCAACGCGTCGATCTCGTTCGACCGCAAACTCTATGCGCAGGATATCAGAGGCTCGATCGCCCATAGCGAGATGCTGGCGCAAACGGGCATTATTTCGACGGCCGATCAAGAAAAAATCGCTCACGGGCTGAACACGATCCTGGCAGAGATCGAAGCCGGCACGTTCGAGTTCTCGACCAGGCTGGAAGACATCCACATGAATGTCGAGGCCCGCCTTGCCGAGCTGATCGGCCCGGCCGCCGGCCGCCTGCATACCGCCCGCTCCCGCAACGACCAGGTAGCGGTCGATCTCAGGCTGTGGGTCAAAGACGAATGCTTTCGCGTCGCTGAGGCGCTGAAGGGCCTGATCTCGGCGTTCCTGGAACGGGCCGAGGAGCATGCGGCGACGGTGATGCCGGGCTTCACCCACATGCAGGCGGCGCAGCCGGTGACCTTCGGCCACCACTGCATGGCCTATGTCGAGATGTTTTCGCGCGACCTGTCGCGTGTCCGCGACGCCATCGAACGGATGGACGAAAGCCCGCTCGGTGCGGCCGCTCTTGCCGGCACAAGCTTTCTGATCGACCGGCACCAGACGGCCAAGGCGCTCGGCTTCCGCGAACCGATGCGCAACTCGCTGGACAGCGTTTCGGACCGCGATTTCGCACTGGAATTCTTGGGGCTGGCGGCGATCTGCGCGACGCATCTGTCGCGGCTGGCCGAAGAGATCATCATCTGGTCGACGCCGCAATTCGGCTTCGTCAGGCTGTCGGACTCATTCTCCACCGGCTCCTCGATCATGCCGCAGAAGAAGAACCCCGACGCCGCCGAGCTGGTGCGCGGCAAGACCGGCCGCGTCACCGGCCATCTGGTCGGCCTGCTGACGGTGATGAAGGGCATGCCGCTGACCTACGGCAAGGACATGCAGGAGGACAAGGAATCCGTGTTCGACGCCGCCGAGACGCTCGATCTGATGCTGGCGGCGATGACCGGCATGGTGCGCGACATGACGGTGAACGCGGCCGCCATGAAGAAGGCCGCCGGGTCAGGCTATTCGACCGCGACCGACCTTGCCGACTGGCTGGTGCGCACGCTCGGCCTGCCGTTCCGCGAGGCGCACCACGTCACCGGCCGCGCGGTGGGGCTGGCCGAGGAGAAGAAAATCGGGCTCGACAGGCTGCCGCTGGAAAACTTGCAGTCCATTCACCCCGGCATCACGGCGGACGTGTTTTCGGTGCTTGCCGTACAGAATTCGGTGAAGAGCCGCACGAGCTTCGGCGGCACCGCGCCGTCGGAGGTGAGGAAGCAGATCCGGTATTGGAAAAAGCACATTGCCAAGGCGTGATGCTCGTGCGGCGAATCCGAAATTCGCATCACGCTGGAGCAGCGCGGCGAGCGAATTTCGGATTCAAAAGCCGCACGAGTAATTGATGAATTCTAGTGTGGTTTTGGATTTGAAGTTCGTTGACGCGAATGCCATCAATGACAGGAACTTCTAATCCACCACACTAGGTGCAATGCCAGCAAAACTCGGCTAAAAGCGGCGGGCAAAAGTTTCAGACGGATGGATCGATGACCGCAAGCAGGATTTTGGTGACGTTGACGCTGCTGGTGGCGCTGGCAACCGTAACGGCCTGCGGCAGGAAAGCCGGCCTCGACACGCCCTATGAGGCGGCCGTGCAGGCGCGCAAGGACGCACAAAAGGCCGAGCAGCCCGTGCCGCCGGAGCCGGAAAAACCGGTCAAGGACAAGAAGTTCATTCTCGACCCGCTGATCTAGAGTCGATGAGATCGGCCGATCTTATCGGCTCCAACATCCGGAACCACTGTTGTGAACCATTTCGACTACCGCGACGGCGTGCTGCATGCCGAGGACGTGGCGATATCAGATATCGCCGCAAGCGTCGGCACGCCGTTCTATTGCTATTCGACGGCGACGCTGACCAGGCATTTCCGCGTGTTTTCGCAGGCCTTTGCCGGGCTCGACGCGCTGGTCTGCTACGCTATGAAGGCGAATTCCAACCAGGCGGTGCTAAAGATCCTGGCCAAGCTCGGCGCCGGCGCCGACGTGGTCTCGGAAGGCGAATTGCGCCGCGCCCTGGCCGCTGGCATTCCGGCCAACAAGATCCTGTTTTCGGGCGTCGGCAAGACCGCGCGCGAAATGGATTTTGCGCTCTCGGTCGGCATTCTCTGCTTCAACGTCGAATCCGAACCGGAACTTGAATTGCTGTCGGCCCGCGCCACGGCACTGGGAAAGGTGGCGTCGATCTCGCTGCGCATCAATCCCGATGTCGACGCCAAGACCCACAAGAAGATCTCCACCGGCAAGGCCGAGAACAAGTTCGGCATTCCCTGGCAGAAGGCACGCCAGGTCTATGCCCGCGCAGCTGAACTGCCTGGCATCAAGGTCACCGGCATCGACACCCATATCGGCAGCCAGATCACCGAATTGCAGCCGTTCGACGACGCCTTCGCGCTGCTGGTGGAGCTGGTCGGCGTGCTGCGCGCCGACGGGCACGCCGTCGAGCATATCGATCTCGGCGGC
>NZ_RZSX01000841.1:0-2731 GCF_004023105.1 Mesorhizobium sp. M5C.F.Ca.IN.020.32.2.1
ATCGCGACCAGTGTCGCCGTGGGAAATGATTAGCTCGTTGTGTCGATAGCTGCGCTCGTGCCACCGTTTGGTCAGCGCGGCGAGGTCGGCATCGCAAAGTCTTGAGATGAAGGCCAGAGAGCCTGTCACAACGGTCTCTTGTTCAATCAAGTGTACTTCACCTTACTCCCTATCCAAGGAAATTTCATGGCCGCAGGCCCCGCTTTCCGGGATGCAAACTGGGAGCGGATTTTGCCAATGTTTTCCCCGGTGTGGGAATTCCCACAGCCGAGCCTGGTTCGACTGTCATATCCTTGTTGCAACGTCAGGCCCGTCGGCTCGTGTGCAAGCCGGCGAAGGGAAAGGGAACAGTCATGAAATTCTTGGCTCCCGTCACAAAACTTGCTGCGGTGTTTCGCAAATTCGTCGCGCCGCGCTACCGCCCGGAGCTTTATTACATGCGTGGCCCGGGGCCAGCCACCGCCCGCCGTATGAGCACGCCGCGGCAAAACCAATCCATCGACCACTACGCCTAACTTGCCTCGCGGACGGCTGACGCTCTCGCCCGGAGTGCCGTTCGCGCCGTTCCGTACCGGTCAATTCAGATCAATGAAGGGACGATCTGATCATGGTTATAATTCATGCTGTCGCCATTGGTCCATTTCGCAGGTGGTTACGCCTCCGCGCCGAGCGAAAAGCTCTCTTGTCGGCAACGGACCAGTTGAGCCGTTTACCCGATGACGTTCTTGGCGACATCGGCATCTCACATGACGAAATCATGTGCGCTTTGCGAAGCCGCGCCATCCGTCATTGCGGAGGCAGGCGCGGCCGGCACGACGATCGAGCGCACCAGGATCGCTTCGGCCTCGATTCCGAAACGGTTGGCCGCCGGCAGTGGCTACGCCTCGGCCGAGATCCCCTTTGGCTGGTCCACGAGCGCGCGATCGAGCCTTACATCGCGGTTTCGACAAGCAGCGGCGCGCGGACGGGACCTTCGAACGGCAACTACACCTGCGACCCCAAGGACTGAACGTTGACCGACGGGAGCTGGGGAGGATCTCAAAATGATCATGTCAGCTGTTAAGTCCCTCGCGCCTGTGACGCTCGGCACCGTGCTGATCGCAATCAGTCCGGCTTCATTGTCGGCTTCTGACGCTCAGGCCCTCGCGTTCGCTCACGCTGACATGCCAATCAAACAGCTGCAAGACGTCTATTTGGATTGCGAGCGGGGAGGCCGCCGGTGCGCTGGGGACGGAAGTCGTGATGTACTGTTCGATGCGCGAGTTCCGACTAGGCGCGCGATAGCAGTTTGCGCATAATCAACGACGCATGGCCTTCTGCACCGTGCGACGCGGCCCTGCGATCGACCACTTCGAACCCATGTTTGCGGTAAAAGGCCATTGCCCGGTCGTTTCCCTCGAGCACTTCGAGTGCGATGCTCGGGATGCCGGAATGGGTGGCAAAGACAGCGTGCAATATATTAGCGGCTAGCCCGGTGCCGTACTCGCTTTGATCGATGTGGAGCCGGTCAAGCATGACGTCGCCGGCTTCATTCATCTTAGCCATCGCGTAGCCGGCAATCGAGCCGTCTGGCCGTTCTGCCACGAACGACATTTTGTTGGTGTCTGTCAGTTCCGCCGCAATCCGCTGCAGCGTGTGATCTTCATCCGAAATCCGGGCCGCGGTCTCGGCACCCATGATTGGCGAGTACGTCCTGCGCCAAGACTCTCCAATTAGCCGCGATACCGACGGCACGTCCTGCTCAGTCATGGCTCTGATTTGCGTCATCCGATAACGTCCCCTGCCGGTCAATTATAGCGTTGCCGGACGGGCCGCTCAAATTCGGAGCGGCGGCCTACCGCCGCTTCATCGCATGGGGGTCACGCCGTTCCTTACACCTACCATCAGGCATGGTCCGCAGGTCGACTCCAACCGATGAGCTAACGTCCGCTCTGGAGAAGCACCGCGAATGTCTGAACATGGCGCGCCCGAGCCGGCCGGCGCATCGGCTCGGATTGTACCGCAATGGAGCGTTCTAACGTCGCGGTTGGGTGGAAAGTTGCCGCTCGGCTCATCTGCCAGAACGAGCACGTTGCGCCATTTCGTGACCTTTGCGGACGCCGTCAGAAAGGTCCGGTTCCTGACACATTCTGCCTTCGGAGCGCGCGATGACGCCCTGATCCCCGTAAGCGTCCCCCGGCTCGCAGGCTGAGCTAGTGCCGGGTCGGCCGCGGCGGGATTTGACGGAGCACCGTTTGGCACTGCAACCGGCCTCGCTGCATGCCTACTGGGACGGCCTGGTCGGTGACAAAGCAATGCCGTAGAAGGCAGTCGAAGCCGCGCGACGCTGCCGATTGCACAATCCTCTTCACATTGCTGCATGCGGCGCGGTGCGGGTGCGCGTCTCGCGAGAATGCCAGCAATTGGTTGGCCAGCGTTGCAATCCAGACAACCTACGCCTGCGCCATGCCTGGGTCGTGTGTCTGCGAAGCTACATGGCGTCGCGTCTCCCCTTCGGTCCGCGCGACGGCCTGCTCGAGATCGGCCGTACCGGACCCGCGTTCGCGATCCCTGCAATGCTGCACCAAAACCTGTGTGCTGCACGATCTAGCAGAAAGGTTCCCGCATTGAGCGTTTTCAAAGACTTAGCTTAGTGCTCGACGTGCATTCGACGTTCGGGCTCCTTGGCCGCGCATATGGTCTTGCCATGCGGCTTTCCTTATAGTCATGCGCCGTGGAACAGGCCCAACAT